>JAHHJO010000031.1:0-22286 GCA_018680275.1 Bacteroidia bacterium | reverse complement strand
GCACTGCATCCGTTTAATACCGCAATTGCAGTGCTCCCGGTCACTGTATATCCCAATAATAAAGAGGAGGTTTTCAGTAATTCTCTTCTATTCATTTGTCAATATCATATTTCATTATTATTCAAAGCTTTGGCAGCATACTCAGCAGCTCTTGCTGTCAGTGCCATATAAGTTAAAGATGGATTAACACATGCACCAGAGGTCATACATGCCCCATCTGTAACAAAAACATTCTTGACAGCGTGAATTTGATTCCATTCATTCAGGACGGATGTTTTAGGATCACGCCCCATCCGTGCTGTTCCCATCTCATGTATGCCTAGTCCAATGGCATACCTGTTTTCCCAAGGCCTAACATTCTTTAAACCTGCCTTTTCACACATTTCAGCAGCTTGCTCCTGCATATCCTTGCGCATGGCTTTTTCATTTTCTTTGATTTCACAATCAAAAGTAAGCGTAGGCATCCCCCACTTATCCTTGATATCATCGTTCAACCAAACCCTGTTTTCATGATACGGAAGTATTTCCCCGAAACCATGGAATCCAAATGACCATTCTCCAGGATTCCCAATTTTTTCTTTTAATGCCGAACCATAACTGGATTCAGAAACCAGATGCCTCCAGCCTGCTCGACTTCCTCCGCCCTGGTAACCATAACCCCGTATGAAGTCTTTCATTTTGTTCCTGGCATTAATATTTCTGAATCGAGGTACGTAAATCCCATTGGCTCGTCTGCCTTTAAAGTATTTATCCTTGAAATCATCAGATCTGCCACTTGCTCCAATCTGGAAATGGTGATCCATCATATTATGACCCAACTCGCCACTGTCATTGCCCATCCCGTTAGGAAATCTTTCTGATTTCGATTGCATCAGAATAGATGTAGACCCCAGGCAGGATGCATTCAGAAAGATGATTTTTGCGAAAAATTCCTCTTCCTTTAGTGTTTGAGTATCTTTTATTCTTACACCTTTTGCTTTTTGGGTTTTATCGTCAAAAATTATCTCGGTAACAATAGAATATGGCCTCAGTGTCATATTTCCTGTGTTCATCGCAGCAGGTAAAGTTGAAGCCTGCGAACTAAAATATGCGCCAAATGGACAACCACGCATACATCTGTCACGATTTTGGCATTGACCCCTTCCTTTATGTTCTACTGTAAGGTGCGCAGTCCTGCCAATAGTCATTAATCTATCATTATAGTTGTCTTTTATGCTGTCAGCGACATGTTGTTCAATACAGGAGAATTCCATCGGTGGCAGAAAATTTCCGTCCGGAAGTTGGGGTAATCCTTCATTTCTTCCACTTACCCCGATGTATGATTCAACATAATCATACCACGGAGCGATATCCTTATATCGAATTGGCCAATCAACTGCAATTCCATCCTTAGCATTAGCCTCAAAGTCCAGGTCCGACCATCGATACGATTGTCTCCCCCACATAAGGGATCTCCCCCCAACATGATAACCTCGAATCCAGTCAAATGGCTTGACTTCCTCGTAGGGTTGATCTGTATCTTTAACCCACCAATGCTTATGATACTCTGTAATAGTGTATCCTGTCCTGTTCTGTTTCAGGTAGTGTTGCAATTCTTCATTAGAAACAATACCTCCTCGAGGCACGTCCCATGGTTCAAGGTTTGCTGTGGGATAATCCCCGTGTTTCACATCTCTGCCACGTTCAAGTACAAGTGTTTTAAGTCCTTTTTCACAAAGTTCCTTTGCTGCCCATCCTCCGCTGATTCCTGTACCGACTACTATAGCATCGTAGGTCACTTCTTCAGCACCATTTGAATTGAAATTCATCAAATTATTCTTTTAAACTGTACAAATATTTATCGCTTTTTCAAGAGCCTTAAAAGGCTTTTTCCATGTAGGAATAAATTCCTGGGCCACAAAACCGCTGAAGCCCAGATCCACCAAAGCTTCCATAATCGCTTTATAATTCAATTCCTGTGTCTCATCGATTTCATTTCTTCCGGGTACACCACCCGTATGGAAATGCGTAATATATTCCTTATTGGTCTTTATGGTAGAAATGATATCACCTTCCATGATTTGCATATGATAGATATCATAGAGCAACTTAAAATTAGGTGAAGAGAGCTTTTCTACGAGCGCGACGCCCCAGGGTGTATTATCACACTGGTAATCATGATGATCTACCTTGCTGTTGAGAAGTTCCATAATGATTTTCACATTATACTTTTCAGCCATTTTTACAATAGGTTCGAGTCCGATGGCGCAATTTTCAAGTCCTTTATCCTCTGGCAAACCATTTGCGTTTCCGCTAAAACATATGATGTTCGGAATTCCTTTTTCCGCAGCAGCAGGTATGATATTTTTATAGTCATTGAGCAGCCTTGAATGATTATCCGGGTTGTTGAACCCTTCGGTTATACCCAACGGGCTGCCATTTGACACGGCACATTGCAATCCTCTGCTCAAAACAGTATCCCATTCATCAGGATCCAGTAATTCAATGGAATGGATGCCGAGATCCAGTGCATGATCAGCCAGCTCTTCAAGCGGTGTATTACTATAGCACCATCGACAAATAGAATGTTGAAATGAATTGTTGTAAGAAGATTTTTTTTCAGGGGTACAATAAGAAAAGACCGGAGTCACAGCACCAAGCTTAATAAAGTCTCTTCTTTCCATGTAATCGTTAAGTTAGCTTTGTGAATATAAGAAAATCCGGAAATTTAAAGCTTTCAATTTTTGAAGATGTATTTGAGTATGGGCAAAAAAAAATGGTCGCTCCCCAGCGACCATCTGCAAATTATAATCCCATGAACATATCCTTAGTTCAAGCTAAAGACACTGTTTATTATTAATTTTTTTAGAAAACCAACTTAAAAAAATAACAAAACTCAATCTCATTTAAAATAAATCCTAAGGACGTTTTGTAAGACTTATTTTAGTTTTTTCTGTCGATCTTTATCAACATCCAGTATCTCTTTCTTGATTACAATACAATATTGCGAAGAAAAAAGTGCCAAAACAAAGACAAAAAAGCGTCATTGTTATATATTTTTTTTTATAATGTGTTTTTATCGATTAATATTGGTGTATCGTCTATTTGGGTTTGCAATGTGCACAAACATTGCTTTATTTTTACTTTTATAAACATGATGCGCAAATGAAATTCAGTCATATATTTTTAGCTCTGTTGTTATTATCCGGAGGATTCTTTACCGGTAAATACTTCTCTAAGGAACAGGAAAACACACAAATAACTGATAATCAAGATGTAATAAATGAAATACCCCAGGAAATAAATAAAAAATCCGCACAGGTATTAAACAAGCCATCTCTCAACTCAAATATTAATATCACCAGCGAATCAGCAACTATTGCATTATTTGAGGAGGCAGCACCTTCAGTTGTTTTTATCACAACCACAAGTCAAACACAAAATTACTGGTCTATGGACCTCAGGGAGATCCCCAAGGGAACAGGAACCGGGTTCATGTGGGATATTTATGGACATATTGTTACAAATTTTCATGTGATTGAGAATGGAAATATATTTAATGTGACGCTTTCTGATCAAAGTAGTTATGAAGCCGAGTTTGTTGGAGCTTCACCAGGAAGAGACCTTGCTGTCCTCAAGATCAAAGCACCTGCAGAAAAATTGAAACCAATTCCGCTGGGCAGATCTTCAAATGTAAAAGTTGGTCAGTCAGCATATGCCATTGGAAATCCTTTTGGCTTTGATCAGACCTTAACTACCGGGGTCATTAGCGCCCTCGGTCGAGAAATCACTGCTTCAAATGGTCGCAAAATATATGATGTTCTTCAAACCGATGCGGCCATAAATCCTGGGAATTCAGGTGGACCTTTGCTTGATTCCTCTGGTAAATTAATTGGAGTAAATACTGCGATATACTCACCTTCAGGTGCATATTCCGGAATTGGGTTTTCAATACCTTCAGATGTGGTAAACTTTGTTGTGCCTGATTTAATTGAATACGGTCAGGAAAAAAGACCGATTATAGGCATTGAATTATTACCAGATGCCTATGTCACTGAATCAGGAGCAATGATCCGTCGGGTCGTTCCAAATTCTCCTGCTGAAAAGGTAGGACTAAAAGGTCTCTCAAGGACCAGGAGTGGTCGTCTGACCTACGGCGATCTAATTCGCAAAATAGATGATCAGGTCATAAATAACAACAATGACCTCATGGAAACCCTGGAGAATTATAATCCTGATGATTTTATAAAACTAACCATTGACAGGGAGGGAGAATTATATGAAGTTGAGTTAAAACTTACAAGTTCAGTCAGAGAATAACTCTCAATTAATCCCGACGATATAGTGGCAAACCAGCAGGAATATTAACTTTGCATCTCATTTAATTGTCTATGTATCCTGATCTGTCCTATTTATTCCACGATTTATTTGGTACTGAAGTTGACAACTGGACTTCAATATTCAAAACATTCGGAATATTCCTCACTCTTGCATTTACAGGTGCCTATTTCATCCTGAAATCTGAATTTATAAGGATGGAAAATGCAGGAATGCTTGATAATATTAAGATCAAAAACCCTGAAAAACTCAATTCTCCTGTTAAAGAAGGTTTGATAAATGCACTTTTTGGTTTTTTCCTTGGTTTCAAAGTGCCTTTTATCATCAATCACTTTGATGATTTCAAATTGGATCCTGCAGGTATTATATTTTCCCGGAGCGGTAATTTAATGGTAGGACTTTTTATCGCTGTTTTATTTGGTCTGTATTATTATTTTTCTGCAAGCAACAGGCCACCTATAGAAAAAGAAGCTAATCTGTACGTCAAACCAAGCCAGAAAGTTTTTGATATTGTTATGATTTCAGCAATTTCAGGAATCATTGGATCAAGATTGTTCTCGATTCTTGAAAACCTGGATGCTTTTTTCCAGGACCCCTTTGGACAAATCTTCAGCGGAAGCGGACTGACAATCTATGGTGGACTAATCCTGGCGTTTATTACTGTTTATTATTACGTGAAAAAATTTGGTTTGAAACCGATCCATGTTATGGATGCCGCCGCACCATCAATACTGATCGGTTATGCCATCGGACGCATGGGTTGCCAGTTTTCAGGTGATGGAGACTGGGGTATTGTGAACACTGCCGAAAAACCTTCATGGTTTATTTTCCCCGACTGGATGTGGTCTTACGATTACCCCAGGAATGTTGCAGATTTTTATCAAAGAGGACCTAAAATTCCGGATTGCATAGGTAATTTTTGTACGCATCTGGATCCACCCGTATTCCCTACTCCGATTTACGAAATTATTTCCAGCTTTATATTATTGGCATTTATATGGTCAATCAGGAAGAAAATAAAAACACCCGGACTATTATTTTTTATATATCTCTTCCTAAGTGCTATTGCCAGGTTCTCAGTCGAGATCATCAGGGTTAACCCGAGATATGAACTTTTCGGTATGGAACTTTCCATGGCACAAGGTATATCAGCTCTCCTGGTAATTGTAGGATTAATTGGAATTATCAAACTATCTTCTTCAGGAAAAAAACCGGATTATACCATCCCGGGGATGGAGAATTTTGAAAACAAAACCTGATCAGTGAGTACCGGCGATTTCAACAATTTTACTGTAAATGATTTCAGAGGATCTTTGCCAGTTAAATCTTTCAATAGTTTTCTCTGCCTTTTCTATTAAATCTTCTTTTAAATCGCTTTCATTTATAATACGGTCCATTGAAGCTGCTATCTCATTAATATTCTGAGGATCAACAAGTAAGGCGGCATCACCAGCAACTTCAGGCATGGAAGATGTATTGGATGTAATCACAGGGATTCCACTATGGAATGCTTCCAGTATCGGGATACCGAAACCTTCAAGAAAAGAGACATAGCACAAGCATTCTGCGGCACCCATTGCATTTTGTACTGACTCAATACGATTATCGACGAAGACAATATCATTCTTGTAAGCTGAATTATTATACAGATTGAAAATCCCTGATGTCTTCCAGGCAATCCTCCCATATATTACAAGTTTGATTTCTGCATCATTACTATTTCGGAAAGCCTCATAGGCTTTGATGACTCCATCTACATTCTTCCTGGGATGGAGTGAGCCTACATAAATGAAATAGGGTTTGCCACCTGAGATTTTATTCCTGATTTCTAGTTTTTCCGAAAATTCTAATTCTTTGAACCCAGCAGGTACATCATTGTAAGCAACCGTAATTGCCGAATCATCCAGGCCATAACTATTGACTATATCCTTCTTGGTTGCATTTGAAACAGCAATTATTGCACTGGCTTTCCTGTGGTAGCGGGGAAAGAAATATCTGTAAAAATGAAGATGGCTCCATTTGATATGTTCAGGATAATGATGATAATTGATATCATGACATACCAGTAAAGTGGGAACTGAAGTTTTTAAACTCATAAATGTGTCCCCGGAATACAGTACATCAATCCCTTCTTTTTTCATCGCAGAAGGCAGACTATACTCAAACCATAAATACCACAACAATGGATGGCGGGCAGGTGGGCCAATGATATGGGGGACTACATTATCAGCAAATACAAATTTCTCAGAGTAAGGACGGTCAAAATAAAAATGAAACTCGTCATCAGGATGATCAAATACCATTCTTTTGAGTGTTTCGTAGATGTATCTTGCTACACCTTCCATTCGGTTTTCGATAAGCACTCTTGTATTTACTGCTATTTTCAAAGAATAGTGTGAATTAGGTCTCACAAAGATGGCAGAATAATGAAAAATACGGCAAAGTATTCACAATGATTTCTAGCTTTGCAGTCGAATTATTTCCGAATATGAGTAATTATCATCCTGAACCCTATTGGTCCGATGTCGCCAAAAGAATTGACGCAAGAAGTGGCGATAATATCATCGCTGGTGACGATGAACCTTATTACAGGTATAAAAAGAAAAGGTTCCTCGATATGCTGATGAGTATTGATTTTTCAGGTCAGAAAGTATTGGAGATCGGAAGTGGACCGGGAGGAAATCTCAAAGCCATTGATGAAAAAGGACAGTATGACTTGTTAATGGGTGTTGATATTTCAGATGAAATGATTAAAGTTGCCAAAAAGCGGGTTCCCGGCGTAGAAATCATCAAAATAAACGGTACCGAATTACCATTTGAAAATCATTCATTTGACTACGTTTTTACAGCTACAGTATTGCAACACAATACTGATGACAAAATGATGAAAAGCCTGCTTAAAGAGATTTGCAGGGTCTCAGCAAAAAAAGTTTTCCTTTTTGAGCGAATCGAAAATGAAATTAAAGGAGATGCCTTGTGCCTTGGAAGACCTGTCAGGTATTATGAAGACATTTGTAAGGAAGCAGGATTTATGCTTTCAGGAAAAGAATTCATCAATATTCGTTCAAGTTATTATATCTCAGGTTTGATACGAAAGTTATTTAACCCTTCTTCAAGGAAAGAGGGTGAACCATTATCCTCTGTTTCAATAATACTCCAAAAAATGACATTGCCTTTTACGAAGCTTTTGGATAAAATTTTTAAATCCAAAAAAGATGTGGCAAAACTTGAATTTGTTAGAGTTAATTAGTCATTCAATATTTACATTTACGGTTCTAAAGCGAATAACTTGAAAGAAACAGATGTACTCATCATTGGTTCGGGTGTAGCTGGATTATCAGCAGCTATCAGACTCGCTGAACAGCGGCCCGATTTGGAAATTACCGTTCTTACCAAAACAAACAAAAAGGAATCAAATACAAGTTGGGCACAAGGAGGTGTTGCTACTGTATGGGATTTTAACACGGACAATTATCAGAAACATATTGAAGACACCCTGGATGCCGGGGATGGTCTTTGTGATCCGGAGGTCGTTGATTTTGTAGTCAAAGAAGGCCACGATCGGGTAAAAGAACTGATTGAATGGGGTGCAAGATTTGACAAGGAAGATGATGGAGATTATAATCTGGGACGAGAAGGTGGACATTCAGAAAACAGGATTCTTCACTACAAGGATATTACCGGGTGGGAAATCCAGAGAACGCTCAATGAAAAAGCTGCCACTTTCAGGAACATAATTATTTATGAGCACTATTATGCAATCAATATTTTAACCCAGCATCACATGGGAAGAAATATAACAAGGTTGACACCGGATATCAAATGCTATGGAGCTTACGTACTGAATCTTGAATCCCACGATATAGAAACCATTCTTGCCAAAACAACAGTGATGTGCACTGGCGGTGCCGGACAGATCTATGCCAACACAACCAATCCTAAAATAGCAACCGGTGATGGTATCGCCATGGTATACAGAGCTAAAGGAAGATTGGCCAATATGGAATTCGTTCAGTTTCACCCTTCTTCACTGTATACAAGCAACAGGGAGGAAACATCATTCCTGATTTCCGAGGCTGTAAGGGGATTTGGTGCCATTTTAAGAACAAAGGATGGCAAGGAATTTATGCACAAATACGATGAAAGACTATCTCTTGCACCGAGAGATATAGTGGCAAGAGCGATCGATAATGAAATGAAAATGAGAGGAGATGAATTTGTTCTTCTGGACACTACCCATCTCGATCAGGAAGGATTTCTCGACCATTTCCCGAATATTTATGAAAAGTGTAAAAGCATGGGTATCGATCCTTTTAAGGATATGATACCTGTCGTACCTGCATGTCATTATATGTGCGGAGGAATTTATATCGATGAAAAAGGTTCTACTTCAATCAAAAGCTTGTGGGCAGCAGGTGAATGTACAAATTCAGGCCTTCACGGTGCCAACAGGCTTGCTTCGAATTCACTGCTTGAAGGACTTGTTTTTGGATATCGTGTCGCAGAAGATATCCTAAATTGTATTGATGATTGCCCATTAGAAAAAAATATACCTAAGTGGGATGCTGAAGGTACAACCAAACCTAATGAAATGGTCCTCATTACCCAGTCATGGAAAGAGCTGAAAGATATTATGAGCTATTACGTAGGTATTGTCAGAACGGATGTTCGATTAAAACGGGCGATAGACAGGCTTGGAATATTATATGAAGAAACTGAGGACCTTTACAATTCAACAACTCTGTCTCCACAATTGTGTGAGCTGCGAAACCTGATAACGATCGCATACCTTGTTACTTCAGGTGCCCAGATGCGTAAAGAAAGCAGGGGACTGCATTTCAATACAGATTACCCCGACAAATATTCGTATACTGAGACCATATTAATGTAATTTCCTTGTATGGAAATGATTGACAGGTTTGTAGCTGATTTTGCTTCTTTCGTTTGGGGATTACCTCTGCTCCTTTTATTGGTAGGAGGTGGAATATATCTTCTCATTCTTTCAAGGTTCCTTCCATTCAGATATTTCTTTCATGCCATTGAAATCCTACGTGGAAAATATGATGACCCGAATGATCCCGGACAGATCAACCATTTCCAGGCACTTTCAACAGCACTGGCAGCAACAGTTGGTATGGGAAATATTGCAGGAGTAGCCGTGGCCATAACCATTGGGGGTCCGGGTGCTATTTTCTGGATGTGGATCAGCGGCATAATCGGTATGTGTACCAAGTTTTTTACCTGTTCACTTTCAATCATGTACAGGGGAAATGATTCAGAAGGACAATTGCAGGGTGGTCCGATGTACTTTATAATGGAGGGCCTGGGAAAATCATGGAAGCCACTTGCCGTTTTCTTCAGCCTGGCAGGATTGGTCGGAGCCCTTCCTGTTTTTAATGTTAATCAGCTTACACAGGCCATTCGCGATATTTTGTTGGTACCAAATAACTTGTCCACAGGATTTTCATCTAACCTGGTTATCGGGATATCCCTGGCTGTAATTGCTGCAATCGTCATTCTTGGTGGTCTTCAAAGAATCAGTAAAGCGACCTCCAGGCTTGTTCCATTAATGGTATTACTGTATTTCTTATCAGTCTTAATCATATTAACGATTCACTTTGAACAACTTCCGGTTTATCTGAAAATGATCTTTACCGAAGCATTTTCTGCCAACGAATACAACGGTGACCCATTACTTGGTGGAATGGTTGGAGGATTGATTCTTTTGGGTATTCGAAGAGGTGCTTTTTCCAATGAAGCCGGAATTGGAACTGCACCAATGGCTCATGGTGCAGCAAAAACTAGTCATGCCATCAGGGAGGGTCTCGTAGCAATGTTAGGTCCCGCTATTGACACATTGGTTATATGTACCCTTACAGCATTGACTATCCTTGTTACCGGTGTCTGGCAAACAACAGACGATAACGGCGTGAGCCTTACGGCCAATGCATTTAGTAATTCTATGCCAGGATTTGGGTCTTACCTTTTATTGATATGTATCTCTATATTCAGTATTTCTTCACTATTCAGTTATTCTTATTACGGTTCGAAATGCATGTCATTTCTATTTGGCAGCCATACTAAAATTTATTATACCTGGTTTTATCTGCTTAGCATTATCATAGGTGCAACAGCTTCACTGGATGTCATAATAAACCTAATTGACGGGTTCTTTGCACTTATGGCCATACCTACCATGTTGGCGACAATAATCATGGCACCAAGAGTCGTGAAATTGTCAAAACATTATTTTGCCAATATATGACACTTCATATTTTATGTTTGGTATTATTTTAGGTTTATAAAACCTGAGATAATAATATTGACTTTTTAAAGTTTAATATTCTAAACCTAACAATATGATAGCCTGGAATTATGTCTTTTTGACAGGAATACTCCTGTTCAATATTGAAAGTAAAATTGAAATTGACCCCCCGTCACCAGAGTTCGTCGAGCTTCCTGTTATGAATATCAGTGTTTATATGATGGGAAAAGAAGAAGTTGAAAGCGAAGTTCTGATGAAAATTGATAAGGAAATTGAATTCCTGAATGATGAATTTGAAGGAGTTATACAATTCCGTCTCAATGAATTATTCCTGGATCCTGCCATATCATACCTGCCTGTAATATACAAACAGTATCATCAGAATCAGGATCTTGAAATAGATGCGATCCTCTCTCCTATTGAAAAAAAAGGAAGTATAAATATTTTCTTATTCGAAACTTATGCCGAAGTTGGTTATCCGGGCGCATTAATGGGGTTTACGCCCAGGCTTGTGAATGGCGCATCATCCTATGAATATAACAGTCCTTCATTTGACAGGATTTTTATGGCATACAAAGCATTGGGTAATCAATCCACACTTGCTCATGAAATGGGACATTTCCTGGGACTTAACCATCCCTGGGAATTGAGTGAAGACAATAAAACCAAAGACGGTATTCTTGATCCCGAGGATGAAAAGAAAAATCATATGTCCTACGGGCCTGAAGTTGAAAAATTCACAACTGAGCAATTGAATGCCATGCACAGACATTCAATGAATTACAGGAAATACCTTATGAACCGGCTTGTCAGGATTTATACAGCCTCAACCAGTGAAACAAATCAGACTTTTGCAAGTTCAGATTTGAGATAGTCTATTACGTTCACTTCAATGGCGTCAGCTCCTTTATGAACTGAGAGGTACCAGGATATCCAGTCGCCCAGATGAACCAGGTAAAATGCTTTCTCGATAAGAGAATTACCTTTTGAATAGATGTCTATAATAGTATTACAGTATTTACTTATAATTTTCTGATTGATCTCTATCCTTGTCTGGTTCCTCGTGAAATCATCGTGGTTCCTGAAGTATACTACAGCCAATTCTGGATGGTCTTCTGTCCAACCAACCAATTCATTATGGTTCATTTCAGGCACGATATGATGCCAGCATAACATCTTGGCATTTTCATTTACCTGCTGCCTGAACCTAACGGCAACTGATTCCATTCTGTCTGTAGTATATATTACAGGGATCTTATCATAGATTCTGTCAGCAACTTTTTGAGCTGAGGCCTGGATATCATCAATATCAAATTTAATTTGATCTATCGACGCTTTTAATTCTGTTTTAAACCTGTCCGAAATAAACCCAAGTTTGTTCATCACATATAACTGCTGAATTATGGAATATCCCAGGCATGCTCTTGGAGATGGCCAGTTACCTGGAACCTGTATATAATCCAATCCATTTGTTTTTGCTTCATCGATCAGTTTTCCTCCCGAGGAAATGATAACAATTTTAGCACCTGTTTCACGCAGTTGCTTGTAAGAATTTAATGTTTCTTCAGTATTTCCGGAATAGGAAGAACAAATAGCCAGGGTATTTTCATCTACATAAGCGGGAATATGGTATCCTTTTCCAACCGTATAGGGGATTGAACATTCGTCTCTGATAAATTCAGCAACAAAGTCAGCACCAATTCCGGATCCTCCCAAACCTGCGACATATACTTTGTTCAATTCCTTGTCATGTGCATTTATCGAAGCAGATTCTCCTATACTTATTGCTTCTGACAGCTGTTCAGGAAATCTTGCTATTAATTTATCCATCATAATTAATTATCTTTATTTGAGTAGCAAAAATAGCATTATTAATCTTAGTGCAATGTTATCAAATACCGAATTAGGACAACTTGGTGAACAACAGGCTATTTCATTTTTGACTCAACATCAATATGCCATTATTGAACGAAACTGGCGATATAACAGGGCTGAGATTGATATTATTGCCAGGCTGGGTTCAATACTTGTTTTCGTAGAAGTCAAATCAAGGATGTCAACATATTTTGAAGACGCCGAAATATCTGTGGATCAAAAAAAAGAAGCCTTATTAATTGATGCTGCACAGAGATTTATGGAGCAAATCGGACATAACGGCGAATTAAGGTTTGATATAATCTCTGTTTATTTTAATAAGAAATATCAACTCAAAAAAATCAATCATTTTATTGATGCCTTTTTTTATTGAATGGTCTTTATTTATTGGCTTTTTTCCTTTATTTTTGCATCCCGTTTTAAAATTAGAATAAAATGAAAAAAGATATTCATCCAAATAATTACAGGTTAGTAGTATTTCATGACATCTCTGTAAATGAAGGATTTTTAACAAGGTCAGCAGTAGAAACGAAAGACACGATTAAATGGGAAGATGGTAATGAATACCCATTGGTGAAGGTTGAAATATCTTCGAAATCACATCCGTTCTTTACTGGTAAGATGAAATTTGTTGATACCGCTGGGCGAATCGACAAGTTTAACAAGAAGTTTGCAAAATTTGCAAAAAGCAAACCTGAAGCTGAAACTGAAACTGCTGAGCAGTCAGAAAAATAAATTTAAAGCCCCAGCAAATTGGGGCTTTTTTTTTGGGATATGAACAATATTATTCTTTTTGATGATGATCATTGGAAATCGCTTCTTCCAATGACTTTTACACGTCCGACAGCTGACCTCAGAGTCGGTATCCTGACTATTAGGGAGAAATGGGAAAAGTACCTAGATGGTACTGGCAGCTATATTACCCAGGATTACCTGTCTGTGAAATTTCCCATCCACATAGAAGAAATAAATTTTGTCATCAATGCAAGGTATTTACCAAACAAGCGTATTGCCCGGTTGATCAGTCAACTTGAAATAAATGGAGCATTGTTGCACGACGAAATTTTAGTTGCTGCAAAAATGAAACGAGATCAATTCGAAAAGTTGATTAACAACCAACAACTGGATGAAATAGATGGACTTGAACTCGCCGACACTTTCGATGAAGATGACTTCATCATGCGACCGCACGATATTTTCAGACTAAATGCAAATGAAATCAGAAAGGACTTTGATCTCATGACTGTTGGTCGGGTCAGTGCAGCAATTCCACAAAATGTAACAACTTCAGGCAATGCAAATATTTTCATTGAAGAAGGTGCTACTGTGCAACCCTGCTTTTTGAATGCTTCAAGTGGACCGATATACATAGGTAAAGACTCAGAAGTCATGGAAGGTGCTATGATCCGGGGACCTTTTGCAATGGGACTAAATTCAAGGGTTAAAATGGGTGCTAAAATTTATGGTGCTACATCAATGGGTCCATTTTGCAAAATAGGAGGTGAGGTTAATAATGTTGTATTACAAGCTTATTCAAACAAAGGTCATGACGGCTATCTTGGTAATTCAGTTTTAGGAGAATGGGTAAACATCGGAGCAGATACCAACAGTTCTAATTTAAAAAACAACTATACAGAAGTCAAAACCTGGGATTACAGCAATGATACATTCAAGAATACCGGCCTTCAATTTTGTGGATGTATCCTTGGTGATCACACCAAGGTTGGTATAAATACAATGTTCAATACAGGAACAGTAACAGGGGTTAGTTGCAATATATACGGGAGTGGATTCCCAAGAACGTTTATACCTTCATTTTCATGGGGAGGCAAACAGGGTTATTCCACATACCGGATTGAGAAAAGTATTGAAACAGCAGCCAAAATGATGAAAAGAAGGGGCATCGATTTTAGCGAGGAGGACAAAACCATCCTTGAACACATTTTCCATTACACTTCTCGTTACAGGCATTGGGAAAATTAATATCCGATGAATCACCCTTTTTGGAAAAAGGTTCTCAGTCATTTTACTGAAATATCCCTTGAAAAAACTTCTTCAGGATATAATCCCTATCTGGAAGTCAGATTAGTACAGGGTAGACACCAACTCATTACCAAAGACGCTATATATTCATTTGATGACAAATACGAAAACTTTAATCGTGTCTTCAGAAAGATAAATTGGTCTGGTCAAAATGTTAAATCTGTTCTGGTTCTTGGTCTGGGCCTGGGATCAGTCATTTATATCCTGGATAAAAAACTGAAACTTGAATTCGACTACACCACTGTTGAAATAGACCCGGAAATCTGCAGGTTAGCCTATAAATACACCTTAAAAGATATTCATTCATTTATCGAGATATTACAAATTGACGGTTTGGATTATATCCAGTCGACAACTGATAAATTTGATCTTGTCATAATGGATATTTTTCAAAGTGCTCTTATCCCTATGAAATTTCAGTCTGAACAATACCTGGGAAGCCTGAACGAACTCCTGAATCATGGAGGATGCCTACTTTATAACAGAATGAATATTACCCAGGATGATGAAATCAATAATGACCTTTTCAGGCCTCTCTTTAAAAAAGAGTTTCCTCAAATGGCTGAAATGAAGGTTAAAGACAATCTCATTTTCATGAGCAACAAGCAATTTCTCAACTAAAACCACCAGTTTATCTTATTTTTACAACTCAAACAGAACTATGTTTACAATTAATATATACGTCAAATTTGCATTGATAATTCTAGGATTTGCTTTGGGAATTGTCCTGGCTTTCACCATGGGATTCTGGTACTCATTCCCTTTTTGGCTTTTAGGAATTGCGATGCTTTTCAGCTATCTTTTTCTTGGAACAGTCCAATCTGCAGCACAAATTGTTCAGGATGGTGATATGGATGCAGCTGAAGTTCGATTGAATCTGACCAAATTTCCAAAATTGCTTTATGTTACCAATCGGGCTTTTTTCTATATCATGAAAGGGTCCATTGCTGCACACAGGAAAGATAATGCTGAAGCAGAATCCTATTTTAATACAGCACTATCTTTAAAACTGCCAAGTGATAATGAAAAAGCAATGGTTCTCATGCAATTGGCAAATATCAATGCATCTAAAGGCAAATGGACCGCAGCAACGAACTTTTTCAATAAAGCCAAAAAACTAAAAGTAACCCAATCTGATATTAAAGGTCAACTGGATTATTTTGAAAAAGCACTCAAAAACAATAAAGGGCAAATCAAAGCTGCAAGATCAATGGGTAAACAAGGGATGCGCATGATGCAGCAAGGCAGTGGTGGAAAAAGAAGAAGACCGAAAATGAGATAGTAAATCTTGTTATGTTCTTTACTAAAATGCCGAAGTTCCTGATCAGATTTTTTCCTTCTGTTTTGTGGCGGGTACACGCATCAAATGCTATTTATCTAACATTTGATGACGGCCCTAATCCAGCATCCACCCCTGCACTGCTTCAGACTTTGGAAGAACTAAATATCAAAGCAACATTCTTTTGTCTCGGGTGCCACGCAGAAAAATATCCTGAACTGGTGTCTTTAATTAAAAAGAAAGGACATACTGTGGCATCCCATGGTTACAATCATATATCAGGATGGAAAACTTCCACGAAAACCTACATCGAAAACGTGAATAAAGCATCTGATTATATACCTTCAAATTTATTCCGTCCGCCTTTTGGAAAGATAAGCCTGAATCAATTCAGAAAATTAAGGAAGACACATAAAATAGTTATGTGGGATATCATGCCAGGGGATTTTCATCCAAAAATATCTGTAAGTACATGTGTGTCAAATATTGTTAAATACATTGAAAATGGATCTATCATTGTTTTACATGACGCACCTGACTTAAACAAAAAAACAAGAAAAATTATAAAATCTCTGAGTACTCAAATTAACAGAGAGTTTAAATCTTTGGATTCAATTTAGCATCATATGAACTATTAATCATTAATTTTCATTTTATAAGCAATATGGACCGTTATCTGAAACAGGTATTTATTTATGCTTCCAGGTTCCTGGAACAACTATCAACAAAAGGAATATATATCATATTGTTGTTGTATTATGCTTTTAAGAATGATCATACGCCTGCATGGGCCAAACGTATTATTATCGGTACAATAGCATACTTCCTTAGCCCAATCGATTCAATTCCTGATCTCGCTCCATTTATCGGTATGACAGACGATATCGGTGTATTATCCTTTGGACTTGTTACTATCGCTTGCTACATCAATAATGAGGTTCGTCATAAAGCCATTGAAAAGCTTGAATCACTGATACCAGAAAAAATTGATCAGCAATCCATAGAAGATGTGGATTCCTGGTTATGAATAGATCTTAGTGATCATTTCATCTATTTCCTGCCGGTCTTCAATAAGTTCTTTCTGATTCCCGGCAAAATAAAAATACCAGAATGAACCGACTACAACCGCTAAGGCAAGATTAATAAAGAAACTCATTGAAGTATAGGAGCCAACATAAATTTCTCTGACAATTAAAAGAAACAGCGGGAAAAGAATTGTATAAAACAATCGGACAGAATGTATGCGTGTGAGTTTGACTTCAAAACCTGATGACAGGTACTTGAGCATTCCGGATACATAATTGACCTTGTCATCATGATCGATATTTTTATATTTCGACATCTCATCGGATTCAGCAAATGCTTTATTCATACTCATTTTATAATATGCAAGCATCCCGATTAGAACAACGAGGTAGATCAATAACTTCACTGAAAATCCGGATTTGATATAAAGGAATACAACAGCCAGTAGATAAAGTGATACCATTATCAGTATTGAGGTAGAATATATAAAGGCATGGTTATCCTCCTTTAAATTCTGCAGAAGTGTATCTGCCCTGCTTTCAATCAATTGCAATCTGTCATGCTCCATTCATCATAAGTTTTCAATGCAAAAATAAAGACTGCGGATATATTAAAGGAATTATTTATGTGTATAAGCTTGAAAATATGTAAAAAGGACGAAAAAAAGAAAAGGCCCTACAAAATGTAAGGCCCTTTTTATTTATAGTATAGACTAATTAGAATAAAATCAATCAGGATTCTTTCAAAGCCTGTATCAGAAGTGATACTTCATCATTCAGTACTTCTATAAAACCTTTCTCAATCTTAAAAACTGTTTTTTCTCCTTTTACGTCCAGGATTCTTACTTCTCCTTCGCCCAAAGCAGCAACAATCGGTGCGTGCCCTTTAAGTATTTCAAACTGTCCGTTTGTTCCGGGTACTTTAACGGAACTTATCTTTCCGTTGTATAATTCCTTTTCAGGTGTTAAGGCTAGTAAATCCATATCTGTATATTATGCCTGAGCTTCCTCAAGTAGTTTCTTTCCTTTAGCAATAGCATCATCGATTGTACCAACGAGGTTGAAAGCCGCTTCAGGGTATTGATCTACCTCTCCATTCATAATCATATTGAATCCTCTGATCGTTTCTTCAATAGGTACAAGTACGCCTTCCAGACCAGTAAATTGCTCTGCCACATGGAATGGCTGGGAAAGAAATCTTTGTACTCTCCTGGCCCTGTGAACAGCCAATTTGTCCTCTTCGGAAAGTTCTTCCATTCCAAGAATGGCGATGATATCCTGAAGTTCTTTATATCTCTGAAGGATTCCAATGACATTCTGAGCACAATCATAATGTTCATCTCCTACAACATTCCTTTCCAGAATCCTTGATGTGGAATCAAGTGGATCCACAGCAGGATAAATACCAAGCGCAGCCAGTTTCCTGCTCAATACAGTTGTTGCATCAAGGTGAGAAAAGGTCGTCGCCGGTGCAGGGTCAGTCAAGTCATCCGCAGGTACATAAACTGCCTGTACAGATGTGATCGAACCTCTTTTCGTCGATGTAATTCTTTCCTGCATGATACCCATCTCAGTAGCAAGTGTCGGTTGGTAACCTACCGCTGAAGGCATCCTTCCCAATAGGGCAGATACTTCTGAACCTGCTTGTGTAAACCTGAATATATTATCAATAAAGAAAAGAATATCTTTTCCGCCATTAGGATCGGATAAATCTCCGTCACGGTAATATTCAGCCAGAGTCAACCCTGAAAGAGCAACTCTTGCTCTTGCACCAGGAGGTTCATTCATCTGTCCAAATACAAATGTTGCTTTTGAGTTTTTAAGCTTTTCATCATCCACTTTTGAAAGATCCCATCCACCGGCTTCCATGGAATGCATGAATTCTTCACCGTAGTCAATAATTCCCGATTCAAGCATTTCTCTTAAAAGATCATTTCCTTCCCTGGTTCTCTCTCCTACACCTGCAAATACAGAGATACCATCATATCCTTTGGCAATATTGTTAATCAGTTCCTGGATCAATACTGTCTTACCAACTCCGGCTCCTCCAAACAATCCAATCTTTCCTCCTTTTGAATAAGGCTCAATCAAGTCAATTACCTTGATACCTGTGAAAAGTACCTCAGTTTCTGTAGACAAGTCCTCAAATCTAGGCGGCTTCCTGTGTATTGAATAAGCATTTTCTGTTTTCTTTACTTCTTTCAATCCATCTATCGGTGCTCCAACAACATTAAACAACCTTCCCTTTATCTTATCTCAAACAGGCATGGCAATAGAACTTCCTGTATCAACGACACCCATACCTCTTGTCAGTCCTTCTGTTGAATCCATCGAGATAGCTCTGACACTATCTTCACCCAAATGTTGCTGTACTTCCAGAGTTAGGACTTCTCCATTTCGCCTTGTAATTTCAAGTGCATTGAAAATATCCGGAAGATTGGAGTTTTCTCCTGCAAAACTTACGTCTACGACCGGACCGATAATTTGTTTGATTTGACCTGTATTTGTCATGTATTTACCTAGATTTTTTTAGTACTGTAAAATCGCTGCAAAGATAAAAGAAACCCTAATATAATAATGCTTTAAAGCTTTAATTTTAGGCTCTACCCTATCTTTATTTAATCTTTGATTTATCCAATATTATTTGGCAATCAAGCAATAAGGCATGATAATTTTCTATGATGTCAAACTTTCTCAAAGGATAGATTCGCAGATTAATCGTAATAACATTAATTTGACTGCAAACTGAGTTTCACCTTCTATCGTGTCAGCCTAATTCAAGCCAGAAATTATTGCGATCCAACCCGTCCGTAATTATAATTTCCTGGGAATTGATCAATTCAAGAAGTGCCAAAAATCGGACTATTGCCTGCATTCTTTCCTGGATATCAGCAAAGACTTCATCAAAAGGTGATTGAACACCATTCCTGAGGAAAGACTTCAGGTAATCCTGTTCTTCTTTAACTGTATATGGATGCTTGACAATCTTATGTACGTATTTGTCCTGGATATTTCTGTAGCGCTCAAGGACCTTTTGAAAAGCTTTGAATAGCTTATATGTACTGACAGACTCTAATTCAACATCAACCAGGGCAATATCTGACATTGCTTTTATTTCCTTTTTTACATTACCTCGCATGACTTTTGTCGCGCGCTCATCTGCCATCTGCTCAAGATCAGAAAGGATTTCTTTATATCTTTTATATTCTACAAGCTTTTGAATAAGTTCCTTTCGAGGATCAATCTCATTGCCTTCTTCATCCAGTTCCTTACGTGGAATCAACATTTTCGCCTTAATCCGCATCAGGGTAGCTGCTACAAGTATGAATTCTGCTGCCACATCGAGGTTTAGCGATTCCAGGGTCTTTATATATTGAAGGAAATCTGCAGTTATCCTGGCAATCGGAATATCATTAATATCCAACTCATCACGCTGAATGAAATACAACAGCAGGTCAAAAGGACCTTCAAAATGCTGTGTTTTTACCGTATAACTATCCATGATCATAATCAGGCGCTGAAATTAAAGATATTCAGGAAATAATGAATAAAAGTACTGAAAACAGCTAATTTTAATTTAAATCTCTATCGTCATTAGCATATTTCTTATTCCTGCAACCATTACAGAGGACAGCATTTCCTCCATTCCTGATTCAACCAGGGTGGTTATTTATTCTCTTACACATTTTAGTGTGGAACGACTGCGTACAGCAAGAAGATATTTGCGTGCATGTGGACATCCGAAAAAAATTGATGAATTGCAATTCTTTGAATTTGACAAAAATGGCCCCAATGATTTTACAACGATCGAAAACTGGTTAAGGCAAGGCCATTCTGTAGGAGTTATCAGTGAATCCGGGATGCCTGGAATTGCCGATCCAGGTTCAGAACTGGTCAGTTGGGCCCATGGGAAAGGTATCCCTGTACGTCCGCTCGTTGGCCCGTCATCCATTCCTCTGGCACTGGCGGCAAGTGGACTCAATGGTCAGAATTTTTGTTTTTCAGGTTATTTACCGATAAAGGAAAATGACTTGAAGAAAAAACTCGAATCCCTTGAAAGTCAGATTTTTAAAAACAATCAAACGCAGGTATTCATAGAAACTCCATACAGAAATGACCGGATGCTAAAAATGCTGAAGACATATTTGAATAAAAATATCAAGCTGTGTATTGCAAGAGATGTAACCGGTCAGGATGAATTAATCATGTGTAAAAAGATTGGTCAATGGCTCAATGAAAAGATTACGATCGGTAAGTATCCATGCGTTTTTCTGCTTGGGAAATAAAAAAGGCCTGACGTATCATCCGCCAGACCTTATATTATAAATTTAATATGCTTACTCAATTATAATCATATGCTTTACAGCAGTATGTTCCTTCGTTTCAAGTTGATAATAGATCAATCCGCCTGATTCAATATCAGTATTAAATATCTTCACTTCATTATAGCCTGCTACCCCATCCAGTTTCATAGATTTAATTAATTGACCAGTCACATTATACATCGTCAACTGGGCTGCTCCGGCTTCAGGCAAATCAAATCCAATAATTGTGTATTCATTAAATGGATTTGGCTGATTCTGGTACAGATTGAAGGATAGATTTCCGGAATTATTTTGCAGGGCAATATTCACAACCTGCAGGTCCTTACCCAGATAAGCTTCAGATTTTGTTACAGATGAATTAATACTCAAAATATCTGACAACAATCCATCCTGCATGGCCTCAAATACAAATTTTACCGCTTCTTCCTTATCCATTACCGGATCAAGCGAATGGAAGCTAACAGTCAGCTGGTTCTCAAAAACGCCTATGTTTGAATCATTCAAGTCATTTCCAAATACATCAATGAATTCAAGACCTTCAGTATTCATTGTAAATTGAAATCCATATAACTCTTTTGCATTATTTTGAAGTGAAAGTTCGACCATTTCACCTGCTTTAATATATCTATCTTCATAGCTCATAATCATCTTTTCCTCGTACTCCTCTGCATTAAATGCCTGTAGTTCGATACTGCCATTCACATCTCCAATTTTCACGGCTATGAAATTTTCATTAAACAGATTTTCGGAGAGATCATTGATTTCAAGGGTTTCCTTGTATGACCATACATTGTCAACAGAAAGATCCTGGAAAGCATTCAGCATTTTCCAACTCGTATTCCCTGGAAAGACAGAATTCACGCCCAGGATAGTCTTTCTAAGCTCTATGAGATCAATGGCAGTAATTTCTTTGTCATTGTTGATATCAGCTGCAACCAGTTTATATGGACTTTCAATTGGCTGCTGTCCCAGTATATGCTTTTGGATCAGTAATAGATCCAGCGTACTGACACCATCCAGGACACCGTCCGTCTTGTATGCGGAAACCTGGTAATCTTCCAGGTGGGTGATATGATCAAAAGCATATTCACCAAATTGATCTGTTGTACTGAATATCGGGAACTCCGGGCTATTGCCCATAAGTTCTGCTGTAACAC
>JAHHJO010000293.1:0-7488 GCA_018680275.1 Bacteroidia bacterium | reverse complement strand
GGATGGGCTTTCCCTTGCTTTTAGTTGAAATAAAATGGGCCACACGTTTATTGGCGAGCAACATGAAGTCCTCAATAAGCATATGAGCATCTTTCCTGCTTTTCACAAATACACCTGTAGGCTTATTATCATCTCCCAGAAGAAATTTGACCTCATCGGTTTCAAAATTAATGGCGCCATTTTTGAATTTTTCGTCACGGAGACTGTAGGCAATCTTATTTATTACAGTCAATTCTTTATGATATAAACCACCAACATTATCCAGAGAAAGTTGAGCATCCTCATAGGTAAACCGTTTGTCTGAATGTATGACAGATCTTCCGAACCATTCTTTGACAAGTTGATTTTTTTTGTCAAAGGTAAACACAGCAGAAAATGTAAACCTGTCCACTTCGGGTTTGAGACTGCACAAATCATTGGACAACTTTTCAGGAAGCATGGCTATGCACCTGTCCACAAGATAAACAGATGTAGATCGTGTAAATGCTTCTTTGTCCAGGGCGGAACGCGGGGTGACATAATGAGTGACATCAGCAATGTGTACACCAACTTCAATATCTCCATTTTCTAATACTTTGTAGGACAGAGCATCATCAAAATCCTGAGCTGTATCAGGATCTATGGTAAAGGTAAGTACATCTCTAAAGTCTCTCCGATTTTCTATTTCTTCAAGGGTCATTTCTCCACTCAGTGCATTTGTTTCTTTCATGACCTCTGGTGGATAATCGGAACTAAAACCATTTTCTACAAGGATGCTTTCCATAGTGAATTCATGATCATCAAGTTCCCTGAAAACCCTTTTGACCTGACCCCAGGTCGTCATATCCTTTTCATCCCGCCACTTGGTAATATGAACAAGAACCCTGTCTCCGTCTTTTGCATCATTATAATGTTCCTTCTTAATATTAATTGTTAAGCTGACCCTGGGGTTGGTTGATCTGACGACCGCATACTTGTTTCTTCTTTGAAACAGACCGGCCATTTTTGTTGTATTGCGTTTTAAAACCTTAACTACACGTCCTTCAGGATTTTTGAATTTTAAAAAGCGCACTGCCACTTCGACAAAATCTCCATTCATTGCACCTGCAAGTAGTGAAGCGGGCACATAAACATCTTTATCCAGGGCTTCGACAATAATATATGCAGAACCACTTCTTATTAAAGACACGGTTCCTTCATATCTGGATGCAGATCCCTGACGACGTGTCCTGAGTGCTTCTTTTTTGTTCAAAACGTATCGCCCATCGGCAATATGGCGAAGCAAGTTGTCTTTCATCAGTGACTCCAGGGCATAATTAATAGCATTTTTGCTATCCGTGATTTTGAGCTTTTTCGCTAGTTGCCCGGCATTCAGCCGCTTCTTTGGATTCTTTAAAAAATGTTTTATTAAATCTGATTTAAGTTTGGCGGGACTTAATTTTTTTGAGCCTGTTTTCTTTCTTCTTTTTCTTCCCATATAATTTCTTCTTGATTTCCGCTAATTTCTCCATCCGGGAGGATTTCAAATCTGTATGCTTTGCTACTAGCGGAATTGTAGCTTTGATCAGGGTTTTGAACTTCGCCAACTGTAACGTAAATACAGTTGTCTTCGTCAATCCTGGCCACTGACCGAATGACACGGTCTCCGTCACTAATGGTTCCTGCGATTACTTTTTTTGATATCAGGACCCCCTGTGCATCAAGGTTCACTAAAATAAATTCATGTGTCATTAATGTTGCTTTCCAGTAAACCAGCGTATATAAGTGGTCTTCGGCATCAATCTTAAAACAAGGGACCAATTCTGTATATTCATCAAGAGAGTCCCAGGCGTTAAACACTTTATCTACTATGCTTATAGGAATAGGGCGATTATGTTTACTGAATGAAACGGCCATATCCTCGGACAATGTGACCGGAGGATTTATTTCTGGAAAATACTGTAAAAGTTCCTCAAGAGTTTGAGGTAAAGACATACTCATATAGCACAAAGGTATATTATTAAAGTTTATAAGTAAAGAGCTCCCTGTTTTAGAGAGACTCTAATTAAGATTTAATCTAAATATCTGACGGGTCACATCAAGTAACCGCTTTCGATTATTTTTGTTGGACAAAATGATTCATTAATGAGCTGGCTAACAACATTTTTAACTTCCAGCATAGGAAAAAAGCTTGTCATGAGTCTGACAGGTCTTTTTTTAATTCTGTTTCTGATTATTCACCTTGTCGGAAATCTCCAATTACTGGCAGATGACGGAGGTGCTTCATTCAACACCTATGCATATTTTATGACCCAAAACCCATTGATTAAAACAGTGTCATGGGGCCTTTACTTTTTTATTCTTTTGCACGCCGTACAGGGTGTTTTGCTCGCCATGTCGAACAGGGGAGCAAAAGGAAAGAAATATGCAGTAAACACCTATTCAAACGGCACCTGGGCCTCAAAGAACATGGCCTTGCTGGGCTTACTGGTATTTGCATTTATCTGCATTCACATGGGTGATTTCTGGTATAAGATGAAGTTCACAGATCAACTGCCACTTGTTAATTATGAAGGTTTTGATCATGAAGTAAAAGACTTGTATACCCAGGTGAAAACAGCATTTTCAGTCACATGGATAGTTGTAGTATATGTCATTGGTATGATTGCCCTGGCACTTCACCTTGTTCATGGCTTTCAAAGTGCATTTACAACACTTGGTATCAGGCATAAAAAATACACACCGATTATTAATACAGTCGGTATTATCTATTCTATCATCATTCCATTGGGATTTGCATTGATTCCAATATTGATCTACATCAAATAAGAGTAACGAAAGATGAAATTAGACGCAAAAATTCCGGAAGGAACACTGGAAAAAAAATGGGAGAAATACAGGGGCTCCATGAATCTTGTTGCACCCAACAATAAAAGAAGAATAGAAGTTATTGTTGTCGGTACAGGACTGGCAGGAGCAGCAGCAGCAGCAACCCTTGGGGAACTTGGATATAATGTAAAAGCATTTACTTTTCATGACAGTCCCCGTCGTGCACACAGTATTGCTGCCCAGGGAGGTATCAATGCTGCCAAGAATTACCAAAATGACGGCGATAGTGTGTACAGATTATTCTATGACACGATAAAAGGAGGAGATTATCGTTCAAGGGAAGCCAATGTTTACAGGCTTGCCGAAGTAAGTACAGAGATCATTGATCAGGCGGTAGCACAAGGCGTACCTTTTGCCAGGGAATATGGAGGCTTATTGGCCAACCGGTCCTTTGGAGGTGTACAAGTGTCAAGGACATTTTATGCAAGAGGCCAAACCGGGCAGCAACTTCTGATTGGTGCTTACCAGGCTTTGTCCAGGCAAATTTCCACAGGCAATGTTAAAATGTATAACCGGCACGAAATGCTGGATCTTGTAATGGTTGACGGAAAAGCCCGTGGCATCATTACAAGAAACCTTCTGACCGGTAAACTGGAAAGACATGCCGCTCATTGTGTGGTACTTGCTACCGGGGGGTATGGTAATGTGTTTTATCTTTCAACCAATGCAATGGGTTGTAATGCCAGTGCAGCATGGAGAGCAGTAAAACGCGGCGCTTTGATGGCGAATCCTTGTTTCACACAAATTCATCCGACCTGCATACCCGTCTCAGGAGAATACCAGTCCAAGCTGACATTGATGTCTGAATCCCTGAGAAACGATGGTCGCGTTTGGGTGCCAGCCAGTCTTGAAGACGCCAAAGCAATCCAGGAAGGACGAAAATCACCATTGGATATTGCAGAGGAAGACAGGGACTACTATCTTGAGAGAAGGTATCCTGCTTTCGGAAACCTCGTTCCAAGAGATGTTGCTTCTAGAGCAGCGAAAATAGAAACAGATGCTGGAAAAGGAGTAGTAGCAAGTGGTCTGGGTGTATACCTGGATTTTGAAGATGCTATTTACAGGTATGGAAAGGCTGAAGCATTTTCACGGGGCATCGAAAACCCGTCAAAAGAAAAACTCAGGCAACTGGGAGAAGAAACAGTCTCACAGAAGTATGGTAACCTTTTCGAGATGTACGAAAAAATTACCGGAGAGAATCCTTATAAGGTTCCCATGAAAATATTCCCTGCGGTTCATTATACAATGGGTGGATTATGGGTGGATTATAATCTTCAAACAAATGTACCAGGATTGTTCGCGCTGGGAGAAGCCAACTTTTCTGACCACGGCGCAAACCGCTTGGGTGCGTCTGCATTGATGCAAGGACTTGCTGATGGTTATTTTGTTATTCCATATACAATTGGGCAGTTTCTTTCTCAAGAAATCAGAACACCGAATATCGACCCTGATGGTCCTGATTTTATAAAGGCAGAGAACGAGACAAAAGAAAGACTTAATTCACTAATGTCGGTTAAGGGAAATCAGTCCATTGAAAGTTTCCACAGAAGATTAGGAAAGATAATGTGGGAATATTGCGGTATGTCAAGAAAAGCAGAAGGACTTAAGAAGGGACGCCAGATGATCCGCGAATTGAAAGAAGAATTTTATAAAGACGTTTATGTTCCCGGGGCGATGGATGAGTTTAACCCTGAGCTGGAAAAAGCAACCAGGGTTGCAGACTTTTTTGAACTGGGTGAATTAATGATGGTAGATGCGCTTGACAGGAACGAATCCTGCGGCGGCCACTTCAGGGAAGAATATCGGTCTGAAGAAGGAGAAGCCCAAAGAAACGATGCTGACTATACATATGTATCAGCATGGGAATGGGATGATAACGGTGATCCTATCCTTCACAAGGAGAACCTAGAATTTGAAAATGTTGAATTAAAAACCAGGAGCTACAAGTAGCCGTAAAAAATAGAATTATCCATGAAGCTTACATTAAAAATCTGGAGACAAAAGAACAGCAGCGATGCAGGTAAATTTGAAACCCACCAAGTGGAGGCTAGCGAACATATGTCTTTTCTGGAAATGCTGGACGTTTTAAATGAAAACCTGATTTCTGAAAAGAAAGAACCAGTAGCATTTGAACACGATTGCCGGGAAGGAATATGTGGTGCTTGCAGCCTAGTTATTAACGGGAAGCCTCATGGACCATCAGCGGGAACGACAACATGCCAACTACATATGAGGCATTTTAAGGATGGTGACAAGATTGCTATTGAACCATACAGGGCTAAAGCTTTTCCTGTGATCAAAGACCTTGTTGTCGACAGGACTTCATTTGAAAAGATTATTCAGGCAGGAGGGTTTATTTCGGTAAATACCGGGCAGGCACCTGATGGAAATGCCATTCCGGTTGAAAGGGAAAAGGCTTCTGAATCTATGGATGCTGCTGCTTGTATTGGTTGTGGTGCCTGTGTGGCTGCATGCCCTAATGGTTCTGCGATGTTGTTTACGAGTGCCAAGGTCAACCACCTTGCAAAATTGCCGCAAGGGATGGTTGAGCACACCAGGAGGGTTAAGAACATGGTCCTTCAAATGGATAAGGAAGGATTTGGACAGTGTTCCAATGTCGGTGCTTGCGAAGTAGAATGCCCTAAAGAAATATCATTGGTTAATATTGCGGACCTTAACAAGTATTACCTGCAGTCGGCACTAGTAAGCGAACATTAAATTGTTGTATAACTTCTTTTGCAACACATTTCTTTTTCATGTCGTCTATTAGATGTGCAGCTACTTTAATGAAGCCAAATTTATTTATAGATCAAATAAGTCAAACATGAAAAACTTCTTAACCATAGTATTTTTATTTTTCAGTGTAATGAGCCTGCATGGCCAATGCACTTTAGTCTGTTCGTCTTACATCAATGTCTCACTGAGCCCTGCAGGACTAACAACCATAACGCCAGATATGATACTTGAAGGAGACTACAGCCAATGTACAGGGTTCACACCTCAGGTAAGTATCCAGGATCAACAGGGAGGCAATGAAATACCGACAAGCCCCCAGGTTGGGATCAGTGAAAGCGGGAAAGAACTATTAGCAATAGTTACAGATATCAGTTCTGGAAATTCGTGCTGGGGAACGCTTAAGATTGAAAGCAAATCAGTTATTGTGGGTATCACAAATTGTGAAGGTCAAACTTCAAGTGGCTTTGTCATGGATGTCTCGGTTGATGACCCGAATATTCTAATCACAACAAATGGGTGTGATGCACAAGCAGGAAGTGTACTTGATTTTATAAATTGTGTCGGTTCACAAAACAACATTCCTCCAAACAGCCAGTATGAATTAACAATAGATGGCCCCGGGAATTATCTTAATGGTGTAAGCACCCTTGACCAGGTATTTATCCAGCGTCATATATTGGGCATCACTGCTTTAGATAACAATTGCCGAATTGCCAGTGCAGACTTAACAAATGACGGCAGGATAACTGTCTTTGACATTCTGATGTTGCGAAACCTGATTTTGGGGAAAATACAGAGTCTGCCCAATTCTTCTTCATGGAGAACATATAACGCCAAAGCCCTGGATCAATTCCCGGTAATAATAGAACCAGGTACGGACCTGAAGTTTTATCAAAACGAATTTCCATTAACAGAGTTAGATGTTTATACCGTAAAGGCAGGTGATGTCAATGGGTCAGCTATCAATAAATAATATTACAAAAAGAAAACCCACCAGTTAAACCAACCGGTGGGTTCTTCATACATTCCTGTTTTGAACACTATTGCTTTATTCTTTTGCTTTCCTCTTCAAGGCCGGTATTCCTTTTTCGGGCTTTTACCTGCTGATTGCCAAACCTGTAAGCCAGGTTAAGCTTGAAGCGACGACTATCATTCTGACCATCGACTTTAAGGTATAGTGCACCAAAGTCACTTGTTCCACTCCAGCCGGTAGACTTAAAGACATCACTTACACTGGCTTTGACAGTCAGGCGATCGTCAAAGAACTTTTTTTGTACGCCAAAATCCACACTCCACATTTCGTTCATCATAAACGTTCCTCCCCATAGAGACGGAGAATTATACCAACCGGATAATTCGGCCATGTATCCGCCGGGTATACTGAAACTGTGTTGCGAATAGGCGCTGAATGTATTGGCAGAAAGATCAATAAACTTTCCTTCACCAAAATCAGCCTTGTTAAGGGTCCTTACGCCAGTAATACTGGTATAGCTATTCCACCACTCGGTGATGGGCACGGGAGCACTTACGCTGATACTATATGTATATTGATCTGCGAGATTGAGCCAGGTAATAAACGCTGATTTTAATTCAGTCGTATCGGTTACCCTGGTTATCAGATCCCTTGTGTGGCTATAACTGAAGCTGGTTGTCAGCTTGTAGTTCCAGGAGTGTGAAACCTGCAATGTGCTGGAGTACTCAGGATTTAAAAAAGGGTTTCCTTGTTCAAAGGTCAGTTCGTCAAGACGGCTTCGAAATGGATTCATATCCTGGTATGATGGACGATTAAGCCGTCTGCTGTAATTCAGTTGAAATCTGTTTTTTTCATTGAGCTGGTATGTCAGCCCAAAAGATGGAAACAGATCTGTATAGCTTCTTTCAACCAATTCATTCTCTGAAGGAATC
>JAHHJO010000236.1:0-4866 GCA_018680275.1 Bacteroidia bacterium | reverse complement strand
ATACCAGTGCCCTCACCATGCCGTGTCGCTGTAGCATCCACCTGATAAAAACGATCAAAAATATAGGGTAAATCTTTTTCAACTATACCTTGTCCTGTGTCACGAACTGATATTTTAATATTGGCTTCATCTTTTATTTCTATACTTGAATATATATTACCGCCTTCAGGAGTAAACTTTATAGCATTGGAAAGTAAATTGGTCATTATTTGTTGGATTTTTTCATGGTCAAAATCCATTATTACCTGATCATCTTCAGCATAGAAATGGATTTCTATATTTTTAGTCTCAGCAAATGAATGAACACTCTGAATAATATATTTAATGAAATTAACGATGTCTCCTTGTTTAGGATTCATCATCAATTTACCGCTCTCCAGCTTACTTAGGTCCAGCATCTGATTTACAAGATCCAGTAGGCGGTTTGTATTTCTCTGAATCATCACTATTCCTTCATTAAACCACTCCTTGGGATTATCCTTAATCTGAGAAGCCATACCGGAAATGACTGTTAATGGTGTGCGAAACTCGTGCGTAATATTAGTATAAAGGCGTGTTTTTACAGTATCCAATTCTTTCAATCTATCAGCTTCTGCCTGATCCAACCTTCGGTTGACTTGAATATTATAAAAAGCATAAAGAATTCCTAACGTTATTAGTCCATATGCTATATATGCCCACCATGTTGACCACCAGGGAGCTGAGATGTGGACCTTTATATTGTCTTCAGGTCCCCATTCACTTCTCAGGGTTGCCCCCCGCACCTTAAAAGTGTAATTTCCAGGAGGTACTTTTACATAAGTAGCTATGGGGTCTGATCCGGTGCTTCGCCACCCTTCATCATATCCCTCAAGCATAAATTCATGGCGATTATTTTCAGGGTTTTCAAAGTCAAGAGCACCAAAATTAAAGGTGAAAGCATTCTGATCGTATTTTAAAGATATCTTATCATCAGTGATTGCATGAATGGAATTATTCTCTTTGAGATCAACATTACTATTTTCATCTAGAAATTGAAAATTTTCAATTATTGTTTCAACGGGTTGAATATTATCATTCATCCCAATTTTTCTCGGTTCTAAAACCTGAAATCCTTCTTTTCCACCAAAATAAATGAGCCCTTTGGAGTCCATAAAAACGTACTGGGTATAATTGGCATTGGGTTGCATATTATAACTTGCCACATAATTGGAACTGATTTCAGATTCGGGATCAAATAATGTGATTTTATCACCAAACAACCACAACCTTTCTTGTCTGTCGAATATCATTGACTTGAAAAACAAGGCTCCTAATTCTTCAGCCCGATAACTTACATGCTCCCCTGTTAAAGGTTTGTACTTTATAAGCTTGGTATCACTGCATAGCCACACATTTTGTTCATCATCTTCTGCAATTCCCTGAATGGTTTCATTTCTGAAGACTATGTCACTCTTTAAAAAGTCAGAGTCAAATTCTTCAAATGTTTTCGAATCCGCATCAAATCTCAACAGCATGGGATCAACTTCAGGAGCATCAATTCCTGTACCTGAAATCCAGATTTTACCGTCTTTTGATTGAGCAGAGAGAAAATATCCATTCAATTCAAAAGAATTTTTTGATGATGGAAGAAAACGATATTTAATGAACTTCTCCGTTTCAGAATTATAATGATTCAAATGACCTGAAGAAGTAATAGACCATAATCTTTCCTCTCCATCAATCAATATATCTGTTACCCTTCCGGGAGCAATAGAACCACTATCCTCTGGGTCATTTTCAAAATAGGTCATTACCCCCGTTGCTATATTCAATCGAAACAATCCAACTGGTAAAAATTTTCTGATCCATAAATTACCATCCTGATCTTCAACAGACTTTAAGAAGAAATTTAGTTTGTTCGCCTTTTGGAATTGATTGAAATTATAATTAGAGTTATATGGTTCTACTAAAGAAACTTCAACATCGTATTCGATTATTTTCTGTGTTCTCTTTATATACTTAAGAAGCCCACCCTGATCTGTTCCTAGCCAGATGTTATTATCCCGAGATTCACTAAAGGAGTAAACTGTATTGCCTTCATCCGGCAAATTGTGATACAAAAAACTCGTCTCTCTGAATTTAAATGCTTTCCATGTTGGTCCATTAGAGGCAGCCCAGTAGGTACCATCTTTGGATTGAAACAAAGTCCATGCATTTTGTTCAGGAAGACTTTGAGGATCATTTTCTTTATTAAAATAATCTTTTACATATCCTGTTTCAGGGTCATAATATTTTATTCCCCCTTGTAATGCTCCAATCCATATTTTTTTAATTAAGTCCTCCATGAAGAATCTGACATGCCTGGAATTATCATTATTGATAAATGGGGCACACAATTGGTTGGGTGAATTGGGATCCTGTTGTAGTCTTTGAAATTTTCCCGTTTTCCGATCCATAATATGTAATCCATCCCCATTCGTTCCTACCCAAAAATTGCCCCTTGAATCTTCAAATAAAGCAGACACCTTATTTTGAGTTAAACTGTATGGATCCTCGGGATCATGCAGGAATCTTACAAAGTCATCTGTTTCAAGCCTATACCGATTTAATCCACCTAAGTTATTGCCGAACCAGGGGAACCCTGTACCTACCCATAGCGTTCCATTCCTATCTACATAAGTCACTCTGCATAGATTGTAACTAAGACTATGAACATCATCTGGATCATGCTGATACAGCTTCATCTCACGTGATGTTTTGTTCAATTTGTAAAGACCTTTTCCTGTTCCTATCCACAGATCTCCATCGCTGCCTTCAGTAATTGAATTGACTCTTATAACCACGTTCTTTTCTGAATCTTCTTGTTGAAAATTAATGTGTTCAAAAGTTTCAGATTTATGATTGAAGAAACTTAAGCCTTTACCCCAATGTCCTACCCACAATGTTCCATCCTTACCTACAATCAGACATTCTATATGATTTGAAGCGACAGATAGTGAATCTTCTGGATCATTGAGGAAAGCTTTAAAACTATATCCGTCCCACCTGTATAATCCGAATTGTGTTCCAAACCACATGAACCCAAAAGAGTCTTGAACAATGGCTTGAACACTATTGGCAGATTGTCCTCCCGGAAGTTCAAAGATTTCAAAATTATACACAGAATGTAATGGAGTCTCTTGTGCTTCTATACAAGTTGACCCCGTCAACCCCAGAAAGAGAATGATAAATAAACGAATCAATGAGTTTATAGATTTTAACATTTATTGGGGTGTTATAGTATGTAAATTACTAAAAGCAAAGCAGAACTTCTCCTGCCTTGCTTCTTATTAATAATCAAATCGTTTTAAAAATTTATCTATCATTTTGCAGCAAGGATAGTTTTTTGGCTTCTTACACGTTCCACACGTTGCTGACTGATCATCTCTGCACCATCATTATTTAATTTGAAGTATTGAATTACAGTAGCATCTTCTGTATAGACGAGAAAATAGTAGAAATCTTCGTTCATTCCTTTCAAGTCCCACTTCGCACCATAACCATGTTCTCCTGAAATATCTTTAGATAATACTTGACCACAACACAATCCAATCAGTTTGATTGAAACAGGCTTTTCTTGCATATTTGAGATCTGAACGCCTACCTTCTGTCCTTCTTCTTTTGTAAATCTGCTTATCACCCTGCTTTTATTCACCTCTGCATTGGTGCTTGTCAGCATTGCAAAATTTCGTTCTCTTTGAAATGTTGAAGGATCCTGGAAAAAAGTAATTCCTTCTTCTTCTAGAGAAATGGCCTGGATATGTACACTACTATTCTTCTTAACAGCAAGTATATAATCTCCGTCGGGCAGACCATTTAAATTAATTTCAGCTGCAAAACCATTTTTATTCTTGACAGTCTTGCTGAACCATCCTATACCTTTCTCATCGTATAAATTCAAAACTGTTTTTTCATTTTCGAGATTAGCAAGTTGTACATTCAAAGTTTTATCACTTTCCGCTTTTTTGATTTTTACGATCATTCTGTCAACAGAATTTGAATGTGCATTAAAAGAAATGGTTAATAACATGGTTGCGATTAAAATGAATTGCTTTTTCATGACTTATTATTTTTTTATGTTAAAAATTGTTTTAAATAATTGATGTCATAAAGGTGCAATCACATGCTACCTGATTGTCAGGATATATATCTCAATGTATAGGACATATCTTGAAAGGACCAGGAAATTTATTGCATCTATAGCACAGATATTGTTTTTATACTTTACAAGAGCTGGAATTAATAGGAAAAAAAAGTCTTTCCCAATTTATGTTAGTACATTTAGAATAATCATTTATTCAGAAACCATATATGAAGATCAAAAGCATACATATCATATATTTGATCTTACTTCTTTCATTCTACCCCGATTTTGTGGCTTCACAATCCCTCGTTACTGGTAAGGTGATCGATACAGAAGGTTCTCCTTTACCTGGAGCAAACATCATTGCACAGTATGGAAGGACAGCTACTACTTCAGATCAGAATGGGAGATTTAGCATTTCAACTGCATTGATTGACACCTTACTGGTTTCCCATATTGGTTACCTTGATTTACAGCAAGCCATTTCTGGCAGTATTTCATTAGACATCATTCTGATACCATCTGTAGAAGAACTGGATGAAATTGTGGTGATTGGATATGGCATCCAGAAAAAAAGAGATGTAACCGGTGCTGTAGGTTCTGTATCCTCACAAGATTTTAATGTTGGCATCATCAATTCTCCTGAACAATTGATTCAAGGAAGATTGGCCGGGGTGGAGTTATTTCAGAATGATGGAGAACCGGGGTCTGCATTCACCATTCGCATCAGGGGAACAAGTACGATCAGAGCAGGGAATGATCCTTTATATGTAATTGATGGC
>JAHHJO010000062.1:0-4402 GCA_018680275.1 Bacteroidia bacterium | reverse complement strand
AGTCCAAACTTATCAGGGTGGCCTATGGTTCGGTCAGGGATGTTGTCGTTGACCTGAGAAAAGATGAGCCTACATACAGTCAGCATTACGCCATCGACCTTTCCTCTGAAAACAATAAAATACTTCTAATCCCCAGGGGTTTTGCCCATGGTTTCATATGTAAAAGTGAAACGGTGATTTTCAGTTATAAATGTGACAGCTATTACAGTAAATCCCATGAAACCGGGATTAACCCGCTGGACAGGAATCTTGGTATTGACTGGTCGGTTGATAAAAAAGATATGATCTTATCTGAAAAAGACAGGAATGCGCCCTTGTGGGGAGAACACAAACCGTACTGATCATGAAAGAAGAACAATCTTTTCATCCTTTTTTCATTGCCCTGTCTGCTTTTGTAGCTATCAGTGTCAATTTTTTGCTGGCCTATACTGCAGAGCTTAATATTTGGGTCACTTTGCTTGTTATGAGTCTCAATTCACTGCTTGCACTAATATTTATTTTCAGCAAACTAAAGACCAAATACGATATGTATGGCATTGATATCAGTTTCTACCCTTTCATGTTTAAACCACGGCATATCCCCTGGTCTGATGTTTCGGAAGCTTTTATCCGTAAATATTCTCCGCTCGGTGATTATGGCGGCTGGGGATTAAGGTTTGGTGGCAAAAAGAAAGGACGCGCCTATAATACTAAAGGAAATATGGGTATACAACTCGTGCTGAAAGACGGAAAAAAGGTACTTATCGGCACACAACAGGAAAATGAACTTCACCGGTACCTGGAGAGTTTGATAAGCAGGGGGATTGTGAAGGCGGGGGATGAGGTGAGTGAATGATGGATCTCCTTCGTTGAAACTTCGGCGATTGGAATTTGATTTAACAGTAAGAAAGCATGGAAATTCTGAATCAGTTTAAAGGAAAAACAGATCGTATAACTCAGGAACGGCGGGCATTACTTGATCGCTTTACAAATATGCTTTCCGATTTTGAGAGGCCAATCAAGGTAAATTTCATTTGTACGCATAATTCACGGAGGTCGCAACTGGCTGAATTATTATTCCATGTGATATCCAGGGAACTTGGTATGGAGGATATTCAATCTTATTCAGGTGGTACGGAAGCGACGGCATTTAATAAGCGGATGGTAGATGCTTTGCGCAGGTTTGGATTCAAGTTGGTCGCACAGGGACTGAAAGATAATCCTCTGTATATTCTTCAATACGGAGGTGATGAGAAATACTTCTTTTCAAAGGTTTATGACAATGCATTCAATCCAGATAAAGATTTTATTGCTGTGACAGTGTGTTCGGATGCCGAAACGAATTGTCCGATTGTTCATGGTGCAACCCAACGGTTTCATTTAGGATATAAGGATCCAAAAGCGTATGATGGTACCGTTGAAGAAAGTCAAAGGTATGATGAAAAAATTATCGAGATCGGGACAGAGTTGTATTATGTATTAAGTCGTTTAAATGATAGGAAAACCGAAGTTTAGGTTCTAGATTTGTGCATTTCTGAAATGGAAGAAACTCCTTCAAATATCAAGATCGCTGTTCTGGGGTTAGGCTATGTCGGTCTCCCGGTGGCACTGGAATTCGCAAAAAAATATGAAGTAAAAGGATTTGATGTCAATGCACAAAGGGTGCATCAATTGTCAAACCACATCGATATCACCGATGAAATTGCCAGTGAAGAATTCACAGGCAGAAAAATCGCCTTCACAGATCAGATTTCCAATATTGCCGGCTGCAATTATTATATAATCGCTGTGCCGACCCCGGTCGATGAACACAAGACGCCGGATCTTGAAGCTTTGACCGATGCCACAGAGATGGTCGCCGGAGTACTTTCCAAAGATGATACTGTGATCTATGAATCGACGGTTTACCCGGGATGTACTGAAGAGCATTGCATTCCGATCCTTGAAAAACTTTCCGGCTTAAAACTGAATACAGGTTTCAAGGTGGGCTATTCTCCAGAACGCATCAATCCGGGAGACAGGGCCCATACCATTTCAAAAGTCGTAAAGGTCGTTTCCGGATCTGATGCAGTCGCATTGCAGAAGGTATCATCACTATATCGCTCCATTGTTGAAGCCGGTATATTCGAAGCCAGCAGTATCAAAGTCGCAGAAGCGGCCAAGATCATTGAAAATACGCAACGGGATGTCAATATTGCCCTGATGAATGAGCTGGCTATGATCTTCGACCGCTTAGGCATTAGCACCAGGGATGTATTGGCAGCTGCCTCGACCAAATGGAATTTCCTCAATTTCTATCCGGGACTTGTGGGAGGACATTGTATCGATATTGATCCTTATTACCTGGCCCATAAAGCCGAAATGCATGGATATATCCCTGAAGTTATTTTAAGTGGCCGCAGGACCAACACGCAAATACCAAAATTTATAGCCCGTAAAATCGTTAAAACCCTGGCACAACAGGGAAAGGTATTATCTGAAGTCCAGGTCTTGATTAAAGGTCTGACATTCAAGGAAAATGTCAGTGATGTCCGTAATTCGAGGGTGTTTGACCTGATTCATGAATTGGAGGGTTATGGTATGGAAGTGCATGTTCAGGATCCCCATGTAGAAATGACTCAAGTCCGGGAAGAATCAGACAGGGAAATTAAACTCATTGAAAAGCCCGAAAAAAAATATGATGTGATGGTCCTGGCAGTAGCACATGATGCTTTCAAAAAAGAACCAGTAGCAGAAATGATTGATAATGTTAAGAATGGGGGGATATTTTTTGATGTGAAGTCGGTCCATCCAACAATACAAAGCAAGGACGAAATACTGTATCTTGCACTTTGAAACTATAGAGACTATGTTTAGTGGAAAATCGATTTTAATTACCGGTGGAACCGGCTCTTTAGGAAAAGCTATCGTCAAGAGAATTTTTTCTCAATATCCTGATGTCCGACGACTCGTTATTTTTTCAAGGGATGAACAGAAACAATTCCAAATGGCACAGGAATATCCAACCGATAAATATCCTGCTATCCGTTACTTCATAGGCAATGTAAGGGATCGTGGAAGACTGGTAAGAGCCATGCAGGATATCGACTATGTCATTCATGCAGCTGCTATGAAACACGTACCTATTGCTGAATACAACCCGGACGAATGCGTGAAAACAAATATTGGAGGTGCCGAAAATGTAATTCACGCCGCTTTAAAAACTGATGTTAAACGTGTTGTTGCTTTATCTACAGACAAAGCTTGTGCCCCGATCAACCTGTACGGAGCCACCAAACTCACATCTGACAAACTCTTTGTGGCTGCTAATAATATAAAAGGCAAAAAGGATATTAAATTTTCTGTTGTTAGATATGGTAATGTGATGGGATCAAATGGGTCTGTAATTCCATTTTTTATCAAAAAGAAAAAAGAAGGTCTCATTCCGATTACAGATCCGGATATGACGCGCTTTAATATATCTCTCGATGGTGGTGTAGATATGGTTTTCTATGCCCTTGAGCATGCATGGGGTGGAGAAATATTTGTACCTAAAATACCTTCGTATAAAATCCTGGAACTGGCTGAAGCCATTGCACCCGGAATACCAACCAAAATAGTTGGTATCAGGCCAGGTGAAAAAATACATGAAGAGATGATTTCTTCGGGAGATTCATATAATTCGTTTGATCTGGGTAAGTACTATGTGATATTACCTACAAAAACGACCTGGAATCTTGAAGAATATCTCAAGGCATTTAAAGGACAAAAAGTAACTCCCGGATTTTCATATAACTCGGGAAATAACAATGAATGGGTTTCCATTGATGAGATCCGAAATCTTATTGTTGAACATGTAGATCCCGATTTCACTGCATAATGAAAGAGTTTCATATACCATATGGCAAGCAATCAATTGAAGAAGATGATATCAAAGCTGTTGTAGACACACTCAAAGCACCTTTTCTGACTCAGGGTCCAAAAATTGCTGAATTTGAAAAAAAGTTTGCTGAATATGTTGGTGCGAAGTATGCTGTTGCAGTAAACAATGCGACTGCTGGTCTCCATATAGCATGCATTGCTGTTGGCCTAGAAGCAGGACAAAGAGTGATTACTTCACCGATTACTTTTGCAGCAAGTGCCAATTGTGCGCGTTTCTGTGGTGCTGAAGTATGGTTTGCGGATATAGACAGAGACTCATACCTTATCTCGTTAGAAGCGACACGCAAACTTATCGAATCAAAGCCCCAGGGTTTTTTTCATGGAATTATTCCTGTAGATTTTGGTGGATTACCCCTGGACCTGGAATCATTCCGACAACTTGCGGACGAACATAATCTTTGGATTATCGAAGATGCATGCCATGCTCCAGGAGGATATTTTATTGATAGTAATAACAAAAAGCACCTTTGTGGCAATGCTATTTACAGTGATTGCGCAGTGT
>JAHHJO010000408.1:0-6869 GCA_018680275.1 Bacteroidia bacterium | reverse complement strand
AGGCTGTTGATATTTCACCTCCCTGTATCAGGTTAACTATCGCCTGAATACCCAATGGTAATGACAGGTTGACCAACCCATTGAGAAATGCATAGATATAAACCTGTGAAATATCCTCCTTATCTACTGAAAGAAGTTTTTTAAACCGAGTAAAGGCAGATCCTGCAACTCTAAATTCCATTTAGCTTAAATTTTTCAGGAAAAAAATCCGAAATGTTTTTGATTTATAAAACCAATTAGATGCAGGGAGAGGAACTTTTATGTGCAATAAGCATCAATCTATCGTTCATATCCTTTTTAAAACACATGGTGTAGTTTTTAATATATTCATCGCCATTTGCATCCTTGTATACGCTCTGACCAATCGCAATAGCAATTTTTTCATCGTTGATGATACCTGCATTCTTCCAATTAACGTTTACCCAATCAGCAAGAGCAAAACCATTATCGTCGGGATATGAAGGATTGTTGCCAATGTAATATGAAAGAGCCCCTTCATAGGTCGATCTGAACGGGAGATCATTAGAATTCGATGCTTTGAAAAGTACTTTTCCATCATCAAAGCCATAGTATTTTTCTACATGGTTCTGGGCAATATATTTATAATCTCCATTGTTTTTGTAAGCATTGGAGATCGCCACAATACTCATCCCGAAGGACTTCTGAAAAGTTGAAATTTCAGCTTCTGTTATTCGTCCTTTAAGTTCAGGTATCCCAGTTGTTCCATTACATGAAATCAAGGTCATCAAAAGAAAACCAAGAAACAACACAGATACTGTATTCAAGTTTGTTCTTTGAAATAGGTAATTCATTTATTTGTTTTTAGTAAGATTTTAATAAACCAAGCTGGTTTGTCCTGTCATTTCTGCGGCGTAGAGAGGTTTTGATCTTTTCTGACATTTTTAACCATATTTTTCTTAGAGATCCTGATTTTTCTGTTAAGACAATATCAGAACCCGGTAAACCCAATCGTACAGTCAATCCATACTTACGCGGTTTAGTACTTAAGTTTTTGAAATAGACTTCTGCATAAAGGATATTGTTATATTTTCTGTTAAACTGTCTGATCTTCCATTTTGCAAAACGGATATATTTGTTTGCGACACTTGCCTGATTTCTTATGATAATCTTCATATATATATTTTTTACAGAATGAATAAATATTAGTATTACTTACATAACGTAAAGTAACACTAATTGTTTAAGAAATCATAATTTTAGAAAAGACAAGTTCTAAAAATCTGGTATTGGAGCTTTTTTGTCCTCTATCTGGATAATTGGGATTGAAGAAATGAATTCTTAACTCATCACCTAAAAATCCTTGGAAGGATCAGGGAAAGACCGCTACTCAAAACTATTTGTATTATCACCTAAGACTTCCGTGGATATTATATGGACAAAGGCAATATGGACATTTGAGATGTGAAATTGGATTATTCCAATCGAAGAGATTATTCCATTCGTCGTCAAAAATTCTTAAGACTGTAGGAAGCAAAGTTGTTTTACTGGCAACATAACTCAATAGTTCTATCACTAACTAATAGAATGTCAATATTGAATCATCAACACATTTACCAGTAAAATTTCACTGGAATTTTGTCATATTGTTCTGAAAACTTTTCGATTGAAAGGAGCCTACCAATTAATGAAAGTGACAATATTTACCTGGTCCCGGTTGGCCCCGTTCAAAAACTGGTTCATATAACCCATTTCAACCTTCACCTTATCATTGAACTTGTAACCAAGGGCTCCATAAAGCCTATTCCTGTCGAATGGATCACCTTCTGTATTCAGGAAGATCTCGTCATATACTGAAAGATAGACACTTCGGTTTTCATTCTGCCAGACAGGGTAAGCCATTTGAAGGAAGTATCTGAAACGCAATCTCAAATCATCATTTACAAATCTTTGTTCAAAACGATACCTGTGTTGGATACTTAATTTTTTAACCTTTTGCCTGGTAATAAATTGCTGGTAGATCCTGTTTTCGTTAATGACATTTTTATCAGTGTCATTAATGTAATTTTCACTTCGAATAAATCCATAACCAAGAAGAAGATTGGCCTGATTGTTAATATTCATCCCAATACCGGTACGCAAAAGCAGTTGCTCAAGGTCTCCGGCGGCATCATAGTTTCGATATTGAACTTCGTGGTGCCAGTTATATTTTTCGTTTAACTGTTTGTTACCAAAAAGAATCATCCAGTTTCCCAATTCACTTTCCTGTGAAAAGGATAACGCCGGTACCAGGAAGAATACTAAACAATAAAGTGCATTTTTCATATAAAACTTACATCTCCGGAAGCAACATCATACATTGCGCCGACAACTTCAATCTCACCACGAACAATCATTTCTTCAAGTACAACACTGTCCCTTCTAAGATTTTCAATAGTGAGAAGTACATTTTGTACAGCGACTTCATTTACAAATTTAATATTTGAGGAATTACGTTCCTCATTTTCACCTGTTTTTACATTTTCCATTGCTGGTTTTATTTTGTCAAGCATTGCTGTCAGGTTACCCAGTTTTGCGTGATCGCATGCCCCTTTAACCGCACCGCAAGATGTATGTCCCATAATGACGATCAGCTTTGAGCCAGCAAGTTTACATGCAAATTCCAGGCTTCCCAGAATATCATTGTTGACAAAATTTCCAGCTATCCTCGCGTTGAAAATATCCCCGATGCCCTGGTCGAATATGACTTCGGTAGGAATTCGGGAATCAATACAACTTACAATAGCAGCAAAGGGAAATTGTCCACTACTTGTTTTATTTATCTGATCTTTAAAATCTCTCCTGATCAGAGTATTTGAAACAAATCTTTTGTTTCCTTCTTTCAACATCTCCAACGCATCCTGCGCGGACATTGCGTTTTGTGATTCTTTGGTTTGCGTTAAATTATCTAATAGTAAAGCCATTTCAGAATATATTTTTTTTAGTTAGCAATTGAAGGTTCCAGATTGAAACTCTTAACTGAAGATTCAAAAATCTTCACAGGAGATTTTCTTGATCCTTTTTGATCACGACTAATAATGTTCACATCGATATTTCTCTCCTTGGCATTGACCTCGAATTCTTCGATAATTTCGATGACATCAAGATGGATATCTATAGTTTTTGAAGCATCAATGACAACCCTTGCATTATCAGGAATTGCATTCAAAGCTCTCCTTATATTAGCTTTATTAAGAAAAGATACATCTTCACTCAACTGAATGACTATTTCACCATTTCCATTCAGGTGTTTATCCTGCTCGAATAGAAATGGCTTTTTGTAGCTATTGTATAGTATAAACATGATTGCAGTTACCATACCTATTCCAATACCAATCAATAAATCTGTAAATACAATTCCAAAAATAGTTACTATAAATGGTATGAAATTGGTCGCTCCTTTGCTGAACATTTCTTTAAATAAACTCGGTTTCGCCAATTTATATCCCACTAGAAATAATATGGCTGCTAGACTGGCCAATGGTATAAGGTTGAGGATTGTAGGTATCGCCATTGCACTGAGCAGAAGTATTACTCCATGAACGATTGCAGATACTTTTGTTCGACCACCAGACAATATATTTGTTGATGATCTGACAATGACCTGTGTCACTGGTAAACCTCCTACTAATCCGGAGACAAGGTTTCCAATACCCTGGGCTTTTAATTCCTTACTTGCAGGTGACACCCTCTTCAAAGGATCCAGTTTGTCTGTCGCTTCCAAACATAATAGTGTTTCAAGTGAAGCTACAATTGCTATAGTTATAGCCACGGTATAAACTTTTGGATTATTCCATTGTGTAAAATCAGGAAGCGTAAAGAGTTCTACAAATCCGGAAAATCCTTCAGCGACAGGTATGGATACGACCTGATCTGCCATCAATGCCAATGATCCTCCCTGGAATACCATATTCAGGATAATACCAAGACCCACAACAACCAGCGGTCCCTGAACGATCTTAAACACTGGAATTTTCTTCATAAATCCCTGTTCCCATAATATCAAAATTCCAATTGAAAGAGCAGAAATGATAATAGCTCCAAGGCTAACTCCCTCAAACATATAATAGTATTGTGATAATGTGTTATGCCCATCTGCCTGCATAAAGGCCATATTACCTTCAAAATCCTTGTCGTATCCCAATGCATGTGGAATTTGCTTCAGAAAGATGATCACACCGATACCAGCAAGCATTCCTTTAATAACCGAATTAGGAAAATAGTATCCAATAATTCCTGCTTTCATAACACCAAGAATAAATTGGAAGACTCCTGCAATAACTACAGCGAGTAAAAATATCTCAAAGGCGCCCAAATCCTGGATCGCTGTCAATACGATAACAGCTAGTCCTGCTGCAGGACCGCTGACACCTACCTCGGAACCACTGAGTGCTCCAACAACAATTCCACCTACTATACCTGCTATGATTCCGGAAAATAATGGTGCTCCTGATGCCAGTGCAATTCCAAGACATAGAGGAACGGCCACAAGAAAAACAACAATTGAGGCCGGTAAGTCATTCTTTAAATTTTGTATATACTGATTCATTTTAGATTGTTTTGATAACAAATATATAAATTTTAATTTAAATATTAGTATTACTAACTTTTTTATTAATGTTACATAAACACTGGCAAGTATTAATTGTTTAAGAATAAGTAAAGAATATTTAAATTTGTTACTCATGCTTATTATCAGCGATATATCAATACCCATAGGTCTGTCTCTCAGGGATCCCTTGAAAACAGAACTAGGCCGGAAAATCATCAGTCAAAGTATTAACCTTATTGATGAAATCGGATTCGAAGCTTTTACATTCAAAAAGCTCGCGATTAAAATGGATTCGAACGAAACTTCTCTATATCGCTATTTTGAAAACAAGCATCTATTACTACTCTATTTGGTTGTGTGGTACTGGAACTGGGTTAGCTATCTCATAGACTATAATACCAGGAATATCGAAGACCCAAACCGGAAACTGGACATCATCATAGATAATTTTGTAGATGCGACCAAAGAAAACCCGAGTGTCGATTTTGTAAATGAAAAAAAATTGCATCACCTTATCATTTCCGAATCTTCCAAAGCTTATCACACAAAAGATGTTGATAAAGAAAACAAGGATGGTTTCTTTAAGGCCTATAAAAAACTCATTCAAAAAGTAGCGGATGTCATATTGGAAATTGACCCTAAATTTCCTTACCCCCATTCTTTCGGCAGTAATCTTTTTGAAATGGCCAATAACCAGATCTATTTTGCCGAACATCTTCCAAGATTAACAGATATCCATGTAGAAAATGACGATTTCAAGGAAGTTGTATTGCTTATGAAATTTTATAAGGACAGAATGTTTAATAGAAGCTAGTCTGGCGAGCCTGGGCAAAGCTTTGTCTGGAAGTTTATAAGTTATTAGTTTATGAGTACAGGATAGAGTTAATTCCGGTGTACTATTAAATGGTATTTAGGTCAATGCAATTGAAATAATTTAACTTCTACAAGTTCAATTTCCCATCTAAATGCATTATTTTCAAGAAAATCAATCTACGCATTGAGTACCCCGATCAAAAATATTCTTGTAGCAGTCGATCTCAAATCTACTGATAATGCTCTTCTACAAATTGCGATGCACCAGGCATTGGCTTTCAAAGCTAAAACCTGGATAATTCATGTAGCTGCACCTGATCCTTTATTTGTGGGTTATAAAATTGGTCCGCAGTATATCCGGGATTCAAGAGCCGATACGCTGAAAGAGGAACATCATACCCTTTACCATTATATGAAATCAATGGAAGACAAAGGAGCAGAATGCACAGCTCTACTTATCCAGGGATCTACTTTGGAGATGTTACTGAAGGAAATCGAAAAATTGAAAATCGATCTGGTCATCATGGGTGAACACAGGCATGGACTGATGTATGAATCATTCATTGGGCATACTTCAACTAAAATATTGAAGAACACCAATGTACCTGTACTAATTGTCCCCATTGCCAATGAAGACTAAACCCAATAAAAAAATATTCTTTACTGCGCTGGGAATTGCCATCATATTGCTGATCCCATACGAATGGTACTTTGCCAAAGTAGAACAATGGCCAAAGGGCTATGATTCAGAAAGCCTGGATACCTGGGCTGACCAACGTGCGTATCTTGATGATATGGACTCTAAAGATGTAGTTATTCTAGGATCTTCAAGAATACATTTTGATATTAATATACATCTGTGGGACTCAATAACAGGTCGCCAGCCTTTACAGTTAGCCTATCCCGGAAGTTCACCATACCATCCGGTTGAGGACCTGGTGGAAAAATCTGAATTCAATGGTTTGTTGCTAATAGGCATTGCTCCTGGCTTGTTCTTCACCATGGAAAACAGCTGGGGTGCGAATAGAGGAAAAGCATTTGTTGATCATTACCATAAGCGAACATACGCTCAGATCTTTAATCAGCACATATATGATTATATCGTTCCTCATTTCAGTTATTTAAAGGAAGGTCTATCTATCAAAATGCTCATCGAACGAATAAGGCTTCCCAACCGGGATTCTCTGAAACATCCCGATATCTGGCCGCCAATGGTCGCTATGGACAAAAACCGTAACATCCGGATGATCTCATTGATGGAAAATGACAGTGTCACCCAGAAAAGACAAACAGACATCTGGTTTAACCCAAACCCTAAAAACAGGTTCAGGGACAGTATTGACGTGATCATGGATCATTATGTCGGTCTGTTTCAAAAGTTTAAAGAACGTGGTGGACAGGTCGTATTCCTCAGACCACCCTACACTGCTTACTATATGGACACTGAATCGAGGCTTTATCCAAGAGAAGAATACTGGGATCGCATTTTGGACGAATGTGATTGTCC
>JAHHJO010000128.1:0-3143 GCA_018680275.1 Bacteroidia bacterium | reverse complement strand
TGCCTGCACTGATATATACCTACATGGTTTCAAGGGTTCCTGAAAGTCCGAGATGGCTGATCATGAAGAAAGACAATCCGCAGGAAGCATTCGATGTACTGGAGGAAATATATACTTTGAAGGAAATTCCCACCCGAATCCAGAATATTTATAAAAGTATCTCCAAGCATAAAGAGGAAAAACTGTTTTCCATGAAACACAGCTGGCCTGTCATGCTTGTGATATTTATGGCTTTATTCAACCAACTTTCAGGCATAAACTTTGTCTTGTATTATGCGCCACGGATTTTCGAACAAGCCGGAATTGCTTCTGACAATGTGCTTGGCGCATCGATACCCATTGGCATTGTGAATTTTGTTTTCACCCTCCTGGGTATGTATTATATTGATCGTGTCGGAAGAAAAAAACTTATGGTTATCGGATCACTTGGATACATCTTTTCCCTTGCGTGTGTTTCATGGTCATTTACCATCAATGCGCAGGGAATTGCAGTTGTCGCCTCAGTTTGTGCCTTTATAGCCTCTCACGCCATAGGTCAGGGCGCAGTGATATGGGTCTTTATTTCAGAAATCTTTCCCAACACCCTCAGGGATAAAGGTATGTCTCTGGGTTCAGGTACACATTGGGTATGTGCGGCAATTATTACTCTGATTACACCCTATGTACTTGATACAATTCCTGAATACCAGATCTTTGCTTTCTTTTCTATGGCCATGCTGGGACAACTCTTCTTTGTCCTTTTCTATATGCCTGAGACAAAAGGGATAGGACTGGAAGACCTTGAAGATAAAATGCAGGACGGATCCCTGATACCTACGTAGTGAAGTATCGAGCCTCCGTCCTGTATTCACTTTCTGTCCTAGTTCTGTATCATATTTATATCCATTGTTGGATAAGGAATACCTATACCCTCTTTATCAAAGGCTTTTTTCACATTTTCCTTCATATAGAACATCGTATCCCAGTAGTGTTCGCTTTTACAAAAAGGCCTTGTAGCGAGATTGACTGAACTATCACCCCATTCAGCGACAACAACACCTTGTTCAGGTGAATCAAGGATGTAGGGACATGCCCGACCGATATCCAGAATTACTTGCCTGGCTTTATCAATACTATCGCCATATCCTATGCCAAAAGTTAGTTCAACCCCAACTTCACCCTGTCCTGAAATATTTGTAATATCATTTCCAGTAACATTGCTGTTGGCTATTATTATACGCTTGTTATCCAGTGTTTTTAAAGTAGTATTGAATGCATTTATAGCCTCTACAGACCCCACTGTTGCATTCCCGCCAATTTTAACCAGGTCACCAACCTTGAATGGTTTGAATATCATGAGCATGACGCCAGCTGCTGCATGACCAAGAGTACCATTCAGTGCCATCCCTACACCTACCATTAAAGCACCCATGATAGCCACAAAAGAAGTCGTATTAACACCAAACATACTCACCACTGACAACAGGAGCATTACTTTAAATATGATACCTATCACTGAACATAAAAAATTACCCAATGTCTCATCAAAACCACGCCGCAGCATGATCTTTTGGATAACACCGACAATCTTTTTGATTATCCATAAACCGATGATCAGTGTTATCATTGCCAATAGTACTTTTGGCAAGTACATAATTGTCATATCTGTAATCTTCTGAATTATTCCTGTTGTGTCCATTTAAATTAGTTTTGATTTTAGTAATACAAATTTGACGACTAAAAAATGATTTAGTCATCTTTTCAGTATAATTTTTTAATAAAAAATCACCAGTCTGAAATTAAGATGGAGTCTGATTTCTAGTTTTTATACATTTGATTTATGAAAAATACAATTGCAATCATTGGATGTGGTAATCTCGGTAAAGCGATCCTTCATGGATTGGTAGAAGACGAGCATATTTCGGCAACAAATCTATATGCTACAAAAAGACATCCGGAAGACATTGAATCATTCAGGTCAAGTGGTGTTAAAATATCGAATGATAATCATGAAGCTGTCAAATCATCTGAGATTCTTGTTTTTGGTCTTAAGCCATATACCATATTAAATGTCCTCGAGGAATTGAAGGAAGATCTTGATCCTTCCAGGCACATCGTCGTTTCATTGGCCACCGGGATAAGCATCAGGCAAATAAAAGATGTAATCGGAATGGAAATTCCTGTTGTGCGTGCCATGCCCAACACGGCATCAGATGTGATGGAATCCCTGACATGCCTGTGCACAGAATCTGAAAACCCGGAAATCCTGGCCAAGGTGCAATATGTATTTGATTGTATTGGTACTACAATTGTTATTGATGAAAATCTCATGGAATCCGCTACTGTACTGGGCGCGTGCGGAATTGCATATGTACTCAGATTTATCAGGGCTATGATCCAGGGAGGCATCCAGATCGGCTTTGACTCGGTGACTGCCAGTAAAATTGTAACCCAAACTGTCAAGGGGGCTTCGGAATTATTGATCCAACGAAAAAATCATCCTGAGTTTGAAATTGACAAGGTCACTACTCCCAGAGGGTGTACTATTGTCGGTATAAACGAAATGGAACACAATGGATTCAGTTCCGCCCTGATCAAAGGGTTAATAGCCTCTTTCGAAGAAATTGAAAAGTAAAGCTGAGCTAATTCTGATTCTTGCTTTTTGCGATCGCAACTTCCTGGTTTAGTTTTTCTATTGCAGACAGATTAAAGACGGTAATACCATAATAAAACGGTCTTTCCGGGGGATCACCTGTCCAATCCTCGTTAGCATGACTTTCATTCGATTTGTAATGCAAACGATAGTGGCCTTTTGGCAGTGTGATGTGTGCTTCTGTTTTCCTGTTCCTGGCATCTCCCCCTGCATATTTACTCCGATCAATGTCCATCTTCCAGACAATGCGATTGCTTCTCACATCTTCGATCCATCCATAATCTACAAATGCCCCATCCTTTACTTCTCCAAAGGCATAAATGAATACATCAATATCCTTATGGATCGGTTGCGTATTCCGGTGATGTTCCGAATTATTCTTGACACCTTGTATCTGAAATACGATCGGTCTCGAATCAATTAGATATGACGAGGTATCCGCTTCCTGTCTTTCTATCATGATCTTTCGCTCAAGTTCAGATAATTCTTCCAACTGAATTGGCAATGGAGT
>JAHHJO010000486.1:0-2920 GCA_018680275.1 Bacteroidia bacterium | reverse complement strand
ACTCCATTTCTTACCTGGTTTTTCCTTGTTCTTTAGTGTCGCACCGATATCCCATCGAGATTTGACCAGTCGCATAACTTCAGTTTTACGGGATTCTATGAAATGACAAAAAGATGGACATTCAGTTCTACATTTTCTGCTATTTCAGGAACGCCAACAACATTTCCAACTACACGTTATGAACAACAGGGATATATTGTACCTCACAATGCATTCAACACAAGAAACAATGTAAGAATCCCGATGTATTATCGCTGGGATATCGGAGCGACACTAAAGAACAAGGAAAAACCAGGTAAGAAATGGAGTGGTGAATGGGTATTCTCTGTATATAATGTTTTAAACAGAAGAAATCCGTTTTCGATCTTTTTCAGGCAAGCCAACGAGCGAGCCATCGCAGGAGAACCTGTTAATACCGAAGCGTTAAGACTTTCGGTCATCGGTAATTTCATTCCATCAGTTTCCTACAACTTCAAATTCAATTAATCATGAAAAAACTATTGTTATATACCTTTCTGATAGGATTTTTATCATCATGTGAAGACCCCATCGATGTCACATTGGAATCCGGTCCTACCCAATTCGTCGTGGATGCCTGGATCACCAATGAGTCAAAACCACAAACGATTAAACTGACTTACAGCCAGGATTATCTGGACAGTGCTATTGCCTCCGGAGTTGCTGGTGCCAGCGTTGAAATACAGTCAGATAATGGAAACATCTTCCTGTTTTCTGAAAATGCAGATGGCAATTATATATGGACACCGGGTCCGGGAGAAAGTATTGGAGATATTGGTGACAACTACACTTTGAACATCGATATTAATGGTGAAAAAATTACAGCCCAAAGCAGTATGAATCGTGTACCCGTAATTGATTCTATCTTCCAGGAATTCAGGGATGATGAAGTTTTTCTTGATGATGGTATTTATTGCCAGTTTTTTTCCAGGGATTTTATAGGAAAAGGAGATACTTACTGGATCAAAACCTTTAAGAATGATACTTTTCTGAACAGGCCTTTTGAACTAAACATTGCATATGATGCTGCATTTGATTCAGGTTCAGAAGTAGATGGACTGATCTTCATTACACCAATCCGGGAGTTTGCAAATCCTACCGATGATGATGGTATTCCGGAACCATGGATGCCAGGTGAAAAGATCAGGGTCGAAATACACTCTATGACAAATGCTTCTTTTGATTATATGGAAACCTTGAGAGACCAGTTACTGAATGGAAGCAACGGCATATTTGCAGAACCTCTTGCAAATCCGAATGGTAATATTGAAACAACCGGAGACATCGATGTATTGGGACAATTTAATGTAGCAGCAGTGAGTAGTATTGAGGAGATAATCAGGTAAAATTCCTTGTTTTACTCTACCCTCTCATGTTCAAAACCATAATTTGTATTCTGGATCATCAGAAGACAGATACTTTGTTTTAATTTCCTCACCTGCCATGATATTCTTCAAAGCACTGAACCTTATATATTCTTCACTATGATCAACATTAAATTCAGCATTTGGATTTGGTGAATGATTATAGATAGATCCGAATCCAAGAGCAATGGCACTGGTTTTCCGCTTATCATCCCAGACAAAGTAATAGTCATGCAATTTGGTCTTATGGATTAAAGAGGTGTCTACTGCTGAAAGAATGATCAAAGGACATATTTCAATTAAATCTCCTTTCGTGATCGCGCTTGAAGTGAATACACCTTTTCCTCCAAGATCTGAAACTGCAATGTATAAACCCGGAATTTGTGTTAAATGCATTCTATAAAATAGCAAAAATCATTCAGACGGTAAATACTTGTACATCAATATAATTTAAAGACACAATCAGACATAATAAGGCAGAATAGATCATCAATATCTGATCAAGCTCATTTCTTTCTAGATTGTGCCATATCCTTTTGAATAAAGGATGTTTTTAACAATCATTATAAACAACCAACCATGAAGATTTCAACACCTTTTACCATGGTAGTGATGACTCTATTTTTGAATGGTCTCATTGCCCAGAATAATGACTTTTGTATAGATGATATTGATTATTCGATTTCAGATGGTATTCAACTGGATTGTATCGATATCAACCAACTGATTGAAGATTGCACCCCTGTCTACATAAGGGTAAATGTGACATTTTTCCTTGATGATGATTGCAGAGGAGAATTAGCAATGGACAATGGACAAACTATTGACGCCTCACCTGAAAATGCATTTAAAATTGCAGAAGACCTTATAAACTCAGCGAACGCATTTTACGAAACTGTCAATGATAATGGTAATACAAATTGGGGAAATGAATATTTTCTCGAGCCGCCAGAACCGGCCCTGTTCCAGTGTATACCGATAAGGTATATATTATCAGGTGTTTCCATTCAATGTGATTCTGAATGGCAAAGTCTGAATTCATACTACAATGAATATGAGGATTACCTGAAAAATGAAACAACAGAATTGAATCTGTTTATCACCCATCTGGATTTTAATCCCGGAGATGAGGACAAAAACGGACCTGATGGTTTTGCGGAAAAGAACGCATCCTTATTCGTAATAGAAGATCTTTCTCCTGGTCTTTTTAACCACGAAACCGGGCATCTTTTTTCATTGAATCATCCATTTAGTATCGGCACTTATGATTGTCCCGATGTCTGGAATACATCCTTTCTATGGGAAAATTGTGATGGTGACAATGAATATATCCCTTCTTGCTGGGATGATCAACCGGGACCCGATCCATCAAATGATGAAATATCATATTGTGACCCTGAATACCAGGATTGTCCGCACCCCTGTTGCGAGTGGGAAAATCAAACCAATAATCTTATGGCATATTCCTCCTGGGGCTGTAATCCTGAATATTCAGCACTGACGCCTTGCCAGGTTGAAATGATGCTGGAAAGGATAAA
>JAHHJO010000181.1:0-8691 GCA_018680275.1 Bacteroidia bacterium | reverse complement strand
GCCTTGTGTTTTCAACTGTTCAGGCATTTGAATTGGTTGATAATTATTATTGTCATCACCCACAATACCCCAGAATCCTCCTTCAAGGTTGAAATATTTTGCAGTTCCCCGAATCTCTTTTCTCATTCTATAATCTTGTATAGGTAGACCTGTTTTGCTTTAATAGTTTTTCAACTGTAGCATTCAAACTCCTGATCAACTTACTCTGGTCAGAAATTGTGTCTTTGAGTAGATCAACTTCAGTATGGAATGCATGCCTGATATGCTTAGGTGACGGCATGAAATCAGAAATCTTATGGGTGACCTTCCAAACTTCAGTGATATCAGCAAGTTCAACGGCATATGGCGTATAATAGGAATTATCAGATACCAGCATGAGTTGTCCATTCTGTTTCAGCATATTCTGAACCCGCTTGACAAGAACACCAGACCTTGTGATAATGATATAGACATAGTTGTCCTTTATACCCCTGAAATAGTCTTCCTTTTCAACAAATGAACAGATGAGTTTTTCGCCAGAGAAAATAGTTGGCTCCATAGAATCCCCTGCTACATCAAAACATCGAAATGAACCATGCTGAAAACTGGAACCCGGTAAAGTAAAGGTAGGTAGTGCTCTTATAAACTCTGGATTGTGCAGTGATTGTCCGTATCCCGCTTGTGCAGCAACTGGCACATATACAATTCGTTCATTACCAGATTGGTCAGTCACGATGGTTATTACAGGATCTACAGGCGCAATAATTGAGGTTTCATTCTCATCCAATATCATGGCCCCTTTTCCTGTATACAGATAATTCGGATTAATATTAAAATGTTGGAGACTTTTAGAAATCATATCCACACTAACCTCTCGTTTTCCTGTGATTACATCACTAATACATTGAGGGTGAATATCAATAGCTATGGCAAACTGACGGAAAGACCTTATGTCGCCTTCTTTTTTGAGAACCTTAATGCATTCAATGAATCTCTTGCTAACCTGATTGTGCATTTAAGATTGGTTTGTTTTATTTACACCAAATATAACAAATAAAATATATATAAAAATAATTTAATATATAATTTCAAAACTACTTAAAATAGCTAAATTTGTAATACACTGTATATCAGCTTATTATAAAAACACATGAAATATTTATTAATATGTTTGTATATTAATAAAAATATTTATATGAGATTAATTGGAATTCCGGAAATTCATCTTTACACCAACCTTCCCCAATCTAAATCCCAGCCGCAAATCATGAAGAAATTGACCCCCAAGACATTAAAGCATTAGAGCATTAAGGCATTAAATCATTAAATCATCATTCCCCCTTTGGTATTATCCCTGTGAACTCTCCAAAATGCTGGGCGAAGGATTTCATATGGTTGGAAAGCTCCTGGTTACCGGTGGCTTTGAAGTAGGTTTCAGTGAGTGCATTAAGGGTATGAAACATAAAACGATCCATTTCTGCGAGCTGAAATTCATTAGTCCACAGATCAATTTTCATCGTTTCCTTAGTTTCCTCATCAAAGAAGGACACTAACATGGCTTTACTGTTCCTGCTCACTGGTCCGTCCGGGCTATCTGCTGTCCAGTTGATTTTTGATGGACGTTTTTGTGCATCCATGGAAACTTCTATTTTAATTTCAGACTGATTTTTAGACATAATTCTTATTTTTCGGAAAATATTTTAATGGATAGTTCCTTTTTTAGAGATAATTTCAATTTTGTCAATTATAGTAATGAGCACCTGTACACAATAATCGTATCAGTTCTCCTGTCCATTTGGATACTATATTTTGCAAAGAAAAAACTATCGGATCGGCAACAAAAATTATTGGGCTTTTATTTAGCGATTTTTGTACTGTTAACCCAGCTTGCAAAAGTGGTCATAAAAATGCAATTGGGTGTTTTTGACAAATCGACGGATCTGCCTCTGCATTTGTGCAATATGATGCCATTCCTGGTGCCATTTGCTATGTTGATGAAAAACAGAACAATTTGGGCCATTTTATTCTTCTGGATCATGGGTGGTACTTTCCAGTCATTATTCTCTCCTACCCTAAAGCAATCGTTTCCTCATTATGAATTCTGGCGCTACTGGATCGTACACTGCGGCCTTGTCATGTTGATGCTATATGGAGCAATTGTTTTGAATTTCAGGTTAAAAATAAAAGATGCCATTATCAGTGCCGTATTATTGAATATTGTGGCACTTATTATTTATAATGTAGACCTTGCCCTTGATGCCAATTATCTGTACCTCAGGGCCAAGCCTGAAGGGACTACATTATATACTTTCCTTGGTGACTGGCCGGTTTATATTTTGCACCTGGAGTTTATCCTGGTCATTTTATTTACTATCATTTACCTCCCTTTTCATTTTATAAACAAACTTGAAACAAAGAAGGCTAATGTATAGCTTGCACCTTAAATCCTTTCTTTTTCAAATATGAGATGACCCCTTTCTGTCCACCCAGGTGAGCTGCTCCAATAGCATACATACAAGGTTCATTTGAGTATTCAGAAATACAATTTGCCATATCTGCATTCCTCTGGTATATCATGAGTTTCCTGAATTCACCCATACTTTTCTTTGACATTCTGAATATGCCCTGGATATCTTCTTTGACATATAAGTTCTTTATCTTTTGAATCCCTTTCTTGAATTTAGCAGGATTTCGGCACAGGTCTTTGAGCATCCTGATTTGTGGTTTCAGAGGTAAGGAATTCAGGATTCCAATCTGCCGTTCTACGGTTTCGATTCCACCGGTATGCATTGATCTGGATATGGCTTCATTCCATAAATGATGGTCAAGAGGTAGTGAGTGGCTTTCATTGAGCAAAGATTCTGATAATATATTCAATGTCATAACCGGTTTATACCTGTCTAAAGCATGGAGGTCCACTTTAAATGCCTTACGAAGTATTCTACACATCTTATCAAACTTCCGTGGATTTATCAATTCCGAAAGCCTGACCTCACCTGGCAAAAGATAATGTTGTTGAATTTCACTTCCCCTGGCATCATCAAGATCAATTTCCGTTCGAAAATGTGAACAATAGCTCATCGCTTTTAAAGCTTTGTCGAGATGCTTAAACGCATGTTCATCTCTGACATGCATCGTTCCAAAGACATAGGAACCTATGCGCTTACTATTTTCAACTCTCCATAAAACAGAATTCTTTTTCATGAAACCAGCTATAAAAAAATGGCTGCCTCTCCTTAAAGAAACAGCCACTTTTGGAGGTCAAAATTCATCTTTATTCATAATCAAAAGGAAGAAGTTTGGTTTTCTTGACCTTTGACAATGTCATAAAGGTCTTCAATCTTTCTACTTCTTCAATCTGTGATAATTTTTTAAACAAGAGCTGCTCATAACTCGGGATATCCTTTGTGATTATCTTCAACAGAAAGTCTCCATCGCCCGTAATTATGTATGCTTCCGTAACCTCATTTATCTTTTGGAGTTTTTCTATGAAATTCTCCAATGCGTTTTCTTTACTCCACGCTAAAGAAACAAGAACAAAGGTCCTGACATTTAAGCCAATCTTTTCCGCATTTACCTTTGCGTGGTAAGATTGGATGATGTTTGTAGTTTCCAGTTTCTTGACTCTTTCCAGGGTAGGTGCAGGCGAAAGACCTATTTGTTTTGATAATTCGAGGTTTGTTATTTTGCTGCTCTCCTGGAGTATTTTCAGGATTTTTAAATCTATCTTATCTAGTTTGTCCGTCATAATTCTCTCAACATTTTTAACAAGCACAATTATAAAATAAAATTTCAACAAATACCTGTCAGGATAGATTAAATTTTAACAAAAAGAACAACACTATACTTTTATTCTAAAATAATGATAAAAAAAAGCCGAAGGATACCTTCGGCTTAGAAACCAACTATGAAAAAACTCTCTACTACATACTAGAACGATTGAACATATGTAATAGTATAGTCTTGTATATATAAATTATGGGAAAACACCTAAAGACATATAATCTCCAGCGACCTTATTTATAGCATTGATAAAAGCTGCTGTTCTCAGATCTTCAACCTTTTTTCGTCTCTTATAAATTTCACGTATCTGACCATACGCATTGACCATCGTCTCTTCAAGCCCGGACCTTACCAGATCAATTTCATCAGCACCCCTGGTCAGTAAATCTCTTTCTTTCTTTGTAATAGTCTTCCCGGTATTTTTTTCAACAAGATTGACAAGACCGGTGAAGGTTCGTTGATTATATCTTTTCTGCATTCGTCCAAAGCGCATATGGGACAAGTTCTTAAGCCATTCAAAGTATGATACTGTAACACCTCCTGCATTGAGGTACATATCTGGAATGATCATCACATTTTTCTTGAGCAATTTTGCTTCTGCATCGGCTGTAACTGGTCCGTTGGCCGCTTCTGCAATAATTCTTGCCTTGACTTTATTTGCATTACCACTGTGAATCTGACTTTCAAGGGCAGCTGGAACAAGAATATCACATTCCAAACCAACCCAGTCTTCCCTGACATCCAGTTTCTTTGTGCCCGGAAATCCTATGATAGTTCCTTTATCCCTTCGATACCTGACCAACTTCCTGATGTCAATACCGTTAGGGTTATAAATCGTTCCTTCAATTTCAGATACACCTACGACTTTAACATCTGCTTCTTCCTGTGAAATCTTTCCTGTATACATCCCTACATTTCCAAGTCCCTGGATAACCATGGTTTTACCTTCGATACCTGGTTCAATATCCATGCCTTTGAAATCTTCTTTATGGCTTAACATTTCTCTCATACCATAGAAAACTCCACGGCCAGTCGCCTCTGTTCTGCCGTTGATCCCGTTCTGGCTTACTGGTTTACCTGTCACACAGGCGATTGAATCAAGTTCACCTACATTCAATTGCTGGTAGGTATCAAGTATCCACGCCATTTCTCTTTCCCCTGTACCATAATCAGGGGCAGGTACGTCTTGCCCGGGTCCGATAAAGTTTTTCCTTACTAACTCCACAGTATATCTTCGGGTGATTCTTTCAAGTTGCTGTGCATTATATTTCCTGGGGCTGACCTTGACACCGCCTTTTGCGCCTCCAAAAGGAACATCAACCAATGCACACTTATAGGTCATCAAAGATGCAAGCGCAATCACTTCATCCTGGTTGACCAGGTGACTGAATCGTATACCTCCTTTTGTAGGAAGCCTGTGGTGACTGTGTTGTACCCTGTATGCTTCAATGACCTGGTACTGATTTCCAATCTTGACCGGAAATCTCATCTGGTAAATTGCATTTGGTGTTTTAATCTGATCAAGGAGTCCCTTGGGATGATCAGTCAAGACTGCAGCTTTATCAAAATTACGTTCAACGCTGTGATAAAAACTAGCCTGTTTGTTCTTCATCGTTAATAGTTTTTTCTAAATTATTCAGTTTAATTTCCAGCCTTAAAAGAAAAAAGATAACCACCAGGAAAAGTAAGACAACGACTGCCAGAACGGTGTTGATTTTCCCGGTGCTTCTAAAGAAGTCCATAGCATGACCCTGAGCAGAAATGCAATTCAAGTTTACAAAGAATATCAGAATAAAGATGCATGCTATTTTTGAACTCATTTCGGAAACGAAACTCGGTATTTTTTTATTATTTGCAAATAGATTTCTCATTATTCTTTCAATTTGATTTTCATCTTCAAACGCTTGTACCTGTAAAACAACTGTGCCATCCATATACCCAATAAAGTATACGCTATGATTGCAGGATAAAAGACCATTCTCAAAGTATTATCAAGGTCTTCTCCTCCAAGTGCAGGATTACCGCCATTACCCGGATGGAGGCTGTCTGTCAATCGCGGAATAACCATCACAAGTATCATAAGACACACAAATGCAAACAGATTATATACTGCAGAGATCCTGGCCTTCGAATCAACATCTGAGATTGAATTTCTGAGAACCAGGTAAGCCAGGTATATCAGCAATGCAATGGCACTCATATTCAATTTAATATCTGATGTCCAGAATGTACCCCAGGTAAACTTTGCCCATATACTTCCTGTAATTATTCCGGCCATACCGAAATATATTGCAACAGTCGTCAGGGAGCTTGATTTCAGATCATCTATATATGATCCCAGGCGTAAGTATCGAATACTGTAAAAACAACTGATAACCAGCAGGAGAAACATCGCGAACCATATCGCGACATGAAAAAAAGTATTCCTGATTGTTTCATATAATATATTCCGGAATGGAAAGGCTATTCCATCTACATGCCTTATCTCACTTAATTCATAAAAATCCTGAAACGCATTCTCACTTGAGACCACTGTTCCTTTCCTGACTCTGAACCCCTGAGGGTATATCGCATACCCGTCTTTTTCGTTATCTACAATAATTGTCGCCAGTATTCCTGAGTTTGAAATATCAGGCAGGTTATTAGGTATTGAAAAATAGGCCTCCAGGTTGACTTCATCTTTAATCACTATTGAATCAGCCTTAATCAACCTGTCATCTGGCATTTTCAGCCAGGCATTAGTCTCTCCTGATGATTCAAAATGGGTATTATAGCCTGTGATTTTCAGAGATACATCTTCACCTTCAGTAGCCAGGGCAGGTGTAAAACTGTAAATGCCTGGCTTAAGAGGGATAAGAAATCCGGCAATCAAGACATATAGAATAATACATATGCTTAAATACTTCCACCAGCTTAATTGATATAATAACTGCTTCATCAGGATTTCCATACTATCGGAAAAAAAACTATCACCAAAGTAACAAGTAATAGATCGATTCCTGTTAACATCATTAAATAATTGGAGACACTGCTGTCAACAAACATCCTTTCAGAAACGAGGGATATGCGCATTGCTAGCAACAATACCGGTATTAATAGAGGTAAGGCAAGGATTGTCATTAAACCTGTTTGTTCTTTACTGTATATACTGATAGAGGCTACCAAACTCAAAATAGAGACAATCCCGACTGAAGCTAGAAGGAATCCAGTTAAAAAAAGTAACGGATCTTTTACCATGCTGTTTGTAAAGGCCGCCTGAATCAAAACCAGTACAAGGCCTGCAATCATGAGTTTCAGAAAATTCAATATGAGTCTTGATATAATCAGCTCTGTCGGATCATACAATTGGTACAAGTATATTTTCCTTTTCTTCATATGGGTTGAAAAAGATTGCGACACAAAATTAATGGCTGTAAACAGAATAATAACCCAGAAAAATGCGGATTTCACCGCGGGATTCATTTCCCCGATCATCTTATAAACGACGAAGACTATAGTTACCAGGTAGAGTAATGAAGCAGTAAACCCGAATTTTCCCCGGAGATCATTACTTATCTCTTTACGCATTATATGGCAGATCCTAAATAACAAGCAGGCAATAATAATTATTTCGTGAAGTTAAAACAGTGGAATTAAAATGTTCACAAAAAGTCAAAGTATCAAAAAATGAAATTTATATTATAATATTTTGTTATACATATATAACTCATTTTGAAATTATTATACTTTTTCATAAGTTTGAGTAGGTTTTAACCAGAAATTTCCAACAACCGAAATATGAGGACTACAATTATAGCTTCACTGTTATTTATATGTCAATTCAGTTTTGCCGCCGAATCGTTTTATCATTCGGTAAAAGCCGAAAAAGGAGATGGCATATTTTCACTTTTGCGCCGATATCACCTGGACGATCATCAATGTAATAAAGATCGATTTCTTGAACTAAATAAAATGACTATTAAAGATCACCTAATAGTCGGCCGCCACTATGCTATCCCTGTTCTGATCTACGATTATAATGGTACCAGCATACGTACAACGATTGGCATAGATGATTGGGATAAAGCCGTCAGAATCAAGGAATACAATGACAAAATCCTAAGCAAGAAACTCAGGCGCACCAATTACATGGATTCAAAAATCCTTTGGGTTCCCTTCCATGAACTCCATTGCGATGAAAGTCTACCTTCTAAAAAAGTTATGGTAAAAGCTGAAAAACCTGAACCGGCAAGTGGCAATTATCACCTCGAAGAATTGTTTGGGAAAGAACATAAAATGGTTGAAGTTAAAAGCCGTGACCTAAAAAACAGGGTGTATTATATTGTAGCAGGTCATGGCGGACCTGATCCCGGTGCACGCTGTACTCAATGTGTCAGTACATTATGTGAAGATGAATATGCATATGATGTCTCATTACGCCTGGCCAGGGAACTCATTTCGAGAGGTGCTAAAGTACATGTGGTTATCCAGGACAAGAATGATGGAATCCGGGACGACAAATACCTGAAATGTGATACAGATGAAAATTGCATGGGTCAGAAAATTCCGTTGAATCAAAAAGCCAGGTTAAGACAGAGAGCATCCTCAATAAATAAACTGTATAAGAAGTACAAGAACCAGGGCATCAGGGAACAACTTGCGATTATGATCCATGTTGATTCATATACAGAACAAAGAAGGCAGGATGTATATTTTTTCCACCATAAAACCAGCAAGTCAAGCAAGGCTTTAGCTGAATCTCTCCAAAATACCTTTCATGAAAAGTATAACTATTATCAAAAGAACAGAGGTTATAAAGGTTTTTTAAAAAAAAACAGACTTTATATTTTTAATTTAAATATTAAAACATCAGTGTATGTCGAAATTGCAAATATAAGTAATGATGATGATCAGGAAAGATTGTTAAAGGCCTCAAACAGGGAGGCATTG
>JAHHJO010000112.1:0-8117 GCA_018680275.1 Bacteroidia bacterium | reverse complement strand
ACGCCATACCCGGAAGGATATGCTGATCAGGCCATGGATGATTTGACAAAGCAGGCAAAAGAAATTGCAGAAGCATTGAGAACAGATGGAGTTGAACAGGAAGGTCTTGAGAACAAGGAAATAGTTGCCTTGATTGCCTACTTGCAAAGACTAGGTACTGATATTAGTAAAAAACAAATAACAGAAAACGAAGAATAATGGCTAAATATATTCTTGAATCGGTAAGTCAGATAAACTGGATGGGCATTGTGCCACTCCTCATCTTCTTCACATTTTTCGTGATCATGTTGATCTCGGTATTGAAGAAAGACAAATCGTACATCAGAAAGATGGAAAATTTACCATTGGAAAAAGATTAAACAAAACAATTTAAAATCAATAGTGCTTTGCTTGGTAGCACATCATTAATAAAGAATTAGATAATATGAAAAACATAGCTATAAAAAATGGGCTTATTTCACTACTTCTAATCCTGCCTGTGTTTGTTATCGCTCAGGAAGAAGTGACCACAACTGCCACACCTCTGGATTTTTCTCCTAGTACTGGAGACTGGATATTATGGATTATCGTTTTTTTAGTCATTGTTGCTGCTTTAAACGCCATCTATAAATTAATGGAACTTCTTGTTAGAATGCGTGAAGTAGAAATCTATGAAAAACATGGATTGGAAAAATTCCTGGAAGAGAAGAGAATGAACGAAGGTTCATGGTGGAACAGATTTAGTCGAAGAATGACAGACGCAGTGCCTGTTACACAGGAAGAATCAATTTTGCTGGATCATGAATATGACGGTATCAGGGAACTGGATAATAATCTTCCGCCATGGTGGTTATACGGGTTCTACGTGAGTATTGCATTTTCAATATTCTATATTATATTTTTCCATTTTTCAGCATATGCAAAGACTTCTACCCAGGAGTGGGAGCTTGAAATGGCAAGAGCCCAGGAACAGGTCGATAAATACCTGGCTACCCAGGCGGACCTGATTGATGAAACAAATGTTACGCTTCTGACTGATGAAGCATCTCTGGAAAAAGGCAAAAGCATTTTTGAAGCACAGTGTGCTGCATGTCATCTCAATCATGGTGGAGGTAATTCAGTAAGTGTCGGTCCTAACCTCACTGATGAATACTGGATCCATGGCGGTGGCATAAAAAATGTTTTTACCACTGTTAAATACGGTGTTCCTGAAAAAGGTATGATCGCATGGAATACGCAGTTGAGACCTGCGGATATCCATGCAGTATCAAGTTACCTCCTTACATTACAGGGAACGAACCCGGAAGGTGCTAAAGAACCACAAGGAGAAAAATGGGTGCCTGAAGAAAATACAGAAGAAGAATCAACTACAGAAGAAACTGAAACATCGGAAGCATCAGACTCGTGATAATGTATTATTATAAAGAGTTGATCTAGACCATGACGAATTTACCTGTTATTAACGATGGTGAGGAGTTTCGGGATTCCATAGCAACCGTCGACGAATCAGGTGGTCGTATTTGGATATATCCGAAGAAACCATCCGGACCATATACTAATTACAGAACTTATGTAAGCTGGGTACTCCTGGCAGCATTATTCCTGATCCCTTTTATTAAGGTAGACGGGGATCCGCTTTTCCTTTTCAATATCGTAGAACGAAATTTTATTTTGTTCGGCATTGTTTTCACGCCCCAGGACATGCACCTCTTTGCCCTGGCGATGATTACCTTAATGGTATTTATCGTACTTTTTACAGTTGTCTTTGGTAGACTGTTTTGTGGTTGGGTATGCCCCCAGACCATATTCATGGAAATGGTGTTCAGAAAGATCGAATACTGGATTGAAGGAGATGCAAATCAACAAAGGAAACTGGCCAAAGCACCATGGGACTTTGAGAAAATTCGGAAGAAAACACTGAAACAGATTATTTTCTTTGCTATTGCCGTATTGATTGCAAATACATTTCTGTCATGGGTTATTGGAGTGGATGCAGTACTCAAAATTATAACAGAGCCTATTTCGCAGCATATGCAGGGCTTTCTTGCCATGTTGGTTTTCAGTGGCCTCTTCTATGGCGTTTTTGCATTCTTCAGGGAGCAGGTATGCACCGTTGTTTGTCCTTATGGAAGATTACAGGGCGTATTGCTTGTAAAAGACTCAATCGTTGTTATATACGACTGGATCAGGGGAGAACCTCGGGGTAAAATGAAGAAAAAGAAAAAAGGTGAGCCAATAACTGACGATACTCCGAAATTGGGAGATTGCGTGGACTGCAACTTGTGTGTAAAAGTCTGCCCTACCGGTATCGACATCAGGAATGGAACCCAGTTGGAATGTGTAAATTGCACAGCGTGCATTGATGCTTGTGATGAGGTAATGGTTAAAGTGGGGAGACCAAAAGGACTGATCCGTTACGATTCTCATGGAAATATAGAATCGGGAAAACAAAAGTTATTTACCCCAAGGGTTTGGGGATATACGGCTTTATTGATGATTCTTATTGTTTTACAAGGATTTTTGTTTATTAACAGAACTGAAGTAGAAACTCTTCTTCTAAGAACCCCGGGGATGATGTACCAGGAAGCTGAAGACAATCATATCAGTAATCTTTATAATTACCAGGTCATTAATAAAACAACAGATCCGATAACCAATATCGAATTCAGGTTGATCGGTGAAGGACGTATTAAAATCATCGGAGAAATACAGGATGTAGAGAAACTATCTACATCTAAGGGTTCCTTGTTTGTAATAATCCCGAGAGAAGAACTGAAAGGCAGAAAAAACAGGATCAAATTAGAAGTCTTTTCAAATGGAGAAAAGATTGATAACTTGAAAACTAATTTCCTGGGGCCGGTGAAATGAGATATTAGACGTTAGACGTTAGACATTAGACATTAGATACTAGACTTTTATGATCAGTCAATTTATTTATTATAATCTAGAGTCTAAATTCTTGTATCTTATTCATGAATAAAAAAAATTAACAAACTGGTAAATGAAACTAAACTGGGGAAGTGGCATAGCAATTTTTTATACACTATTTGTAATCGTCATGATTACAATGGTTGTGAAGTCTACTCAAAACAAGGTGCATCTTGTACAGGAAAATTACTATGAAAAAGATCTGAACTACGAGGAATTCAGAAAAAAGAGAGAGAACGGTCAAACGGTCAAAGACCAGATCATTATCAAATACCATAAAAAGGACAAAATCCTGAATATTTCATTGCCAAAAACTATGAATATTGCTACAGGGGAATTGGCATTATTCAGACCTTCCAATAAATTCCTCGATAAGAAATTCAAGTTAAAGCTCGATGATAATGCGTCTATGGACATTCAATTGGAGAGATCACTTACTACCGGTTTGTGGCAGGTTCAATTGGATTGGGAAAGTGGAGGCAAATCATATTATGTTGAAGAAAGCCTTGTACTCTGATTATGGCTCTCTGGCTCGCATTTACCCTGGGATTATTCGGAAGCCTGCATTGTGTAGGAATGTGCGGACCGATTGCGATGATATTACCGCTCACTGCCAAAGAAAGATCGCAAGTAATTTTTCAATCAACACTTTATCATTTCGGACGTATAACGACATATGCGCTTATGGGTGCTTTTATGGGATTGATGGGTTGGGGAATATTCCTCGCCGGGTACCAAAAAGCATTCTCAATCGCATTCGGAATATTGTTTGTTATCATGGCCTTGTTTTCTTTTTCATTTGAACGACAGATGATGGGTTATACATTCATACAATCCTTCTTCAACAAAGTGAAAAACAAACTTTCCTCTCTCCTATCCATCAGAAATAATTCAAGTGCATTCAAAATTGGTTTGCTAAACGGAATCCTTCCATGCGGACTCGTCTATGTGGCCTTGGCTGGATCAGTAACCGGTGGAGACGTGTTATTCGGTGCTGCTTATATGGCTGCTTTTGGTCTTGGCACATTACCAATGATGATATCAGTCATGGCATTTAAAAACCTACATAAGAATTTCTTTTTCCGGGTCAGGAAATGGATACCGGTAGGACTATTTCTGTTTGGGGTATTGATGATCTACAGGGGAATAATGCTTGATGTTCCATTGGATCTCAAATTCTGGGAAGCCAATAATTTCCCCACGATGTGTCACTAAAAATATAAGCGCAGCTATTGTGGGTCCGAAGTTTTTATTTCAATAACATTTGATTAATAATTACTGTTTTGAAAGGATATCTGATGATCTGGCTTATAAGATGATAATTGATTAATTTTAAAAGTTGGAGAAGACAGTTTTCTCCATTACATTTTCTAAATAATTGATCAATTATGAGCACAATCACTTCACATTTTCCACATGTCAGCAATTTTATAGATGGTCATTTTATTCGTAACGGGCAACCTTCAATTGATGTCATCAGTCCTATAGACGGCAGTATAATATCTTCATTACCAATGAGTTCCATGAACGAAGTTGACGCTGCGGTTAAAGCAGCAGAAACTGCTTTTAAATCATGGTCCAAACTGACACTAAAGGAGCGGGTACAATATTTCTTCAGGTACAGGACGCTTTTGGAAGAAAATATTGATGAATTGTCCAAATTGGTCCAAATCGAAAACGGAAAGACCTATGACGAATCCAAAGCAGAAGTACTCAAGAGTATTGAATTATGCGAATTCGCTGTATCGATGCCTCAGATTGTCACAAATGAAATCCAGGAAGTCAGTAAAGGTGTGGAATGTCGTATAGAAAGAAGACCACTTGGTGTGGTGGGTTGTATTACACCCTTTAATTTTCCTAATATGGTTCCGCACTGGACAGTTCCAAATGCCATTGTACTTGGTAATTGTGTTGTACTCAAACCAAGTGAATTCGTCCCACTCAGTGCCTGGAGGATGGCCGAACTTCTTGACCAGGCAGGGTTGCCAAAAGGAGTATTTAATGTCGTGAACGGTGGTAAGGAAGTCGTGGAAGCCATTTGTGATCACCCAGGGATTAATGCTGTTTCATTTGTAGGATCTACAAAAGTCGCAAAGATCGTTTATAAGAGAGCGACATCTCAACTCAAACGTTGCGTCGCTCTTGGGGGTGCTAAGAATCATTTGCTGGTTTTTCCAGATGCCAATGCCCAAATGACGGCAGATAATGTCGTCGCTTCAATGTCCGGATGTGCAGGACAACGCTGTATGGCAGCCTCAGTTATGGTTGGTGTCGACAAGGTGCAACATATCATTGACCTGATGGTATCCGAAGCTAAAAATATTGTGCCTGGCGAAAACCTGGGATCTGTAATAAGCAAAGAAGCTAAAGAAAGAATAGAAGCCTACATTACCGAAGCAGAACAACAGGGTGCGACCATACTGGTCGATGGCAGAAATACTGTTGTGGAAGGCAAAGAAAACGGATTCTACGTTGGTCCAACAATAATAGATCATGTCAAGCCTGATATGAAAGTGGCCAGGGAGGAGATTTTTGGTCCGGTACTTTCTATTATCAGGGCTAAGGATCTGGCAGAAGCTATAGATATTGAAAACAGTTCAAATTACGGTAATGCAGCTGCTGTATTTACGCAGAGCGGTGGTCTGGCAAAGAAAGTGATCGAAAAAGCGAGTGCAGGTATGGTCGGGGTCAATATTGGAGTACCTGTACCAAGAGAACCTTTTTCCTTCGGCGGATGGAATGAATCCAAATTCGGTGTTGGAGATATCACAGGCAGAAGTTCCATAGAATTCTGGACTCAAAACAAAAAGACGACAACCAAATGGAACCCGGAGGATAAAACCAACTGGATGAGTTAATTCCAATCATTGAAAATATGGATGCACGAAAACAAATGAACGACCAGATACTGAGGGACAATCTTGACTATACCCTATTCTCCTGGTCCAAACAAGGTGGCCTGAACCCAATAAATATGGAACGTGCAAAAGGCGTTTACCTTTGGGACCGAAGTGGTAAGAAATATATTGATTTCTCTTCCCAGTTGATGAATGTCAACATTGGTCATGGTAATCAACGGGTCGCCAAAGCAGTTAGTGACCAGATGAAGGCTTTGAGTTTCGTAGCACCGTCTATTGCTACGATGAGCCGCGGAGATCTCGGTAAGAAACTGGCTGAAATCACACCGGGGAACCTAACAAAAAGTTTCTTTACCCTTGGAGGCGCTGAAGCTATTGAAAACGCGGTCAAAATAGCCAGGATTTATTCCGGCAAAAGTAAGATCATCGGTCAGTACAGAAGTTACCATGGAGCAACTTATACCGCCATGTCAGCAGGAGGTGACCCACGCAAACATGCTATTGATGCTTTTGGCGCTGCCAATTATGTTCATGTAGAGAATCCATATTATTACAGGTGTCCCTGGAATACAGATTCCCCGGAAGCATGCGGTGAAATGGCTTTACGAAACCTGGAACAGGTCATTCAATATGAAAATCCAGATAGTATCGCCGCCATTATTATGGAAGGTGAATCCGGTACTTCGGGATGTATAAAATATCCTCCTTTCTACCTGAAAAAAGTACGTGAATTAGCAAATGAATATGGCATTCTGATGATATGTGATGAAGTCATGAGTGGCTTTGGACGCACAGGAAAATGGTTCGGTGTGGATCATCATGGTGTGACACCGGATATAATGGCAGTGGCAAAGGGAATCACATCCGGATATCTTCCCCTCGGTGCCACAATCGTTTCAGATAAAATCGCCCACTATTTTGACGACAAACCCATGTACCTCGGGCTGACATATTCCGCACATGCGGTCCTTTGTGCAGCAGCCATTGAAAACCTGAAGATCATTGAGGAAGATGGCTTATTATTAAAGGCCGAAATGATGGGCGCCTATATCGAGAGAAAGATCAATGACATGAAAGACATACACCCTTCAATAGGTGATTTCAGAAATACGGGCCTCCTTGGATGTATAGAAATGGTGAAAGACAGAAAGACCAAAGAACCTGTCGCACCATGGAATGGGAAAGGCGTCGACCTGGAAGTCACACATAAAGTTGCTTCAAAAATAAGGGACATGGGCATGTTCACCTTCGTCAAGTGGAATTTCATATTTATTGCACCTCCTCTCATTATAACAAAAAAACAGGTTGATGAAGGCCTGGATATTATATCACAGGCACTGACTGTTGCTGATCAATACTATACTGGAACATGAGCAAAGAAATTATCGAGTTAACCGAGGACCTGTCATCATCGGAATTATACAGTGAAGATCTGGCCCCGGTTAAACCGGGAAACAGGACCTGGAGTATGTGGGATCTGACAGCGATCTGGGTCGGGATGGCCGTATGCATTCCTACTTATCTTCTGGCATCCTATATGATTGGTGCTGGCATGAGCTGGAAAGAATCACTCATCATTATTTTTCTTGCCAACCTGATCATTACTATCCCCATGGTATTAAATGGACACGCTGGTGTAAAATATGGTGTCCCCTTTCCTGTACTTGGAAGATCTTCATTCGGCATACATGGCATCAATATACCTTCATTGGTTCGGGCTATCGTTGCTTGCGGCTGGTTTGGTATTCAAACATGGATTGGTGGTTTGGCCTTTTATGCTATAGCATGCGCTATTTCAGGAGTTGATCCTTCAGCAGGTTTGTCCTTTGGAAAATTTGCAGGGTTTGCATTGTTCTGGTTGATGAATATGTATTTTATCTGGAAAGGCACAGAAAGCATCAAATTTCTGGAAGAGTATTCCGCGCCTATCCTTATTCTGATGGGGGTACTGCTTATAATCTGGGGCACTGTCCAGACCGGCAGTTTTTCAAAAGTACTTAATCAAAGCATTCAAATGGAAAGTCCGACAGCAGAGCTTGTCCTGCTGGACGATAAGCTTACGCTCGAATTGAATGCAGTCAAAGATAAAAACGACAATATCAAAGCAAGCGAGTATATGTTAACCATCGACCAGTTTATGGGTTACTGGACAACACTTGAAAATACTTCAATACATATACCTTACAGCCCGGATAAACCTATTCCTAAGGTGAGTATTCAGTTAAGGAATAAATCAAATAATGTTGAAAGCTCAGTCATAGAAGCAACATTGAGAAACAATGAAGACAGCTCAACCAATAACAAATGGTGGGATTACATCCTGTGGCTGACAATCATGGTCGGATTCTGGGC
>JAHHJO010000276.1:0-4037 GCA_018680275.1 Bacteroidia bacterium | reverse complement strand
GCGTAAATATGCCTGTCACATTTGAACAAGAAGTGATTGCTGCAATGATTGTTTCCCGGTGCTTGTTTTCTTCCAGTATCTTTTTCAAATCATCAAGACATACCAGACCTTCGTCGGTCGGTTCAATGACACGGACATCTGCAATAGTTTCCAACCAAGAGGTTTGATTGCTGTGATGTTCCATATGTGATACTATGATCAGCGGCTTTTCTTCCAAAGACAACTTATCCAGGTATTTTTCATGAACTCTGAAGCCAAGTATTCTCTGGAATTTATTGACAACACCTGTCATTCCGGAATTGGACGAAATAAGAATATCTTCATCATAAGCATTGGTATGCTCCTTGATAATTTGCCTGGCCCTGGAATAGGCAAGGGTCATTGAACAACCTGTTGTTGTAGTTTGAGTATGTGTATTCGCTACATATGGTGAAATCTGATCGACCATAATATCTTCAATGGGTCCATACATCCTGCCGCTGGCGACCCAATCAGCATAGAGCAATGGAATCAATCCTTGAGGTGTTTCTATCAATAGGTCATGTCCGATGACATTTTCCCTGAATGGCTTGAAATAATCTTCAAGGGATACAGGTACAAGTGTTTCTTTGTTAAGGCTTTCCATTAAAATATACTTTAATCATATCCACCAATTTATTTGCTTCACTAATGCTTGATGATTCTGCAATGATCCGGATGATGGGTTCTGTATTGGATTTTCTCAAATGAACCCATCCATTTTTAAAATCGATCTTTAGACCATCGACTTCATTGATTTCTTCTTCAAGATAACTATTCCTGACCTGATTTAAAATATCATCAAGAATTATAGATTCACTCAGGTTTACTTTTTCCTTGACAATATGATACTCAGGATATTCGCTTTTCAGGGCAGACATTGTTAATTGTTTTTCTGCAAGGTGATTCAGCATCAAGGCGATACCAGCAAGGGCATCTCTTCCGTAATGCAAGTCAGGAAGGATAACGCCGCCATTTCCTTCACCTCCAATCACTGCATTTACTTCCTTCATTTTCTCCACGACATTCACTTCTCCAACTGCAGAAGCATAATAGGATTGCCCATATTTCTTACTTACATCACCTAAAGCCCTGGTTGATGAGAGGTTCGATACTGTAGCTCCTGGATTTATTGACAGGATAAAATCAGCAACTGCCACAAGTGTATATTCTTCTCCGAATAACTGACCATCTTCATTCATGAAAACCAGCCTGTCTACATCAGGATCCACAGCAATGCCAAGTTGTGCTTTTGAATGCAGCACTTTTTCAGCGAGTCCTGCCAGATTTTTAGCCAGGGGTTCAGGGTTATGGGCAAATTCTCCATCTACTTTTTCATTGATCAATGTGTATTCACATCCCAGTTTATCAAGCAAAAGCGGAATAGCTATGGCCCCGGTAGAATTTATACAGTCCACAACAACTTTAAAACCCTGTTTCCGGATGAGCGAATTATTAATGTAAGGAAGCCCAAGGATGGCGCTGATATGATAATCCATCATCTCATTATTTCTGCTATAAGTCCCAAGGTTATCTATATCTGAATAGGAAAAATCCCTGTTGTCAGCAATTTTCAATAGATCTTCTCCATCCTGCGCCGAGATGAATTCCCCTTTGTTGTTTAATAGTTTAAGCGCATTCCATTCTCTTGGATTATGACTTGCCGTAAAAATAATGCCTCCACCCGCATTAAGATGTGGTACAGCCATTTCAACTGTAGGTGTCGTTGATAATCCAAGATCAATAATATCAATGCCCATTGCAAGCAAGGTCTGTGTTGCTATTTCCGACACCATGGATCCAGAAATTCGTCCGTCCCTGCCTAGAACAACCCTTCTTTCAGCACCTTTGTCAAGCAACCATCTGCCATAAGCTGAAGTCATTTCAACAATATCAATCGGAGTCAGGTTTGTGCCAGGAAAACCTCCAATTGTTCCTCTCATTCCGGATATTGATTTAATTAATGTCAAATCATTAAATTTTCAGCAAATCTATGAATTATGATGCCTTAAAATACTAATTAAAAAAACTATTTTGCAAGATGATCGAAACACTGGTCAACATTGATGAAACAATTTTTCAATGGATCAATTCTGATCTGTCGAACACTGTTTTTGACGCTATACTTGTCCCATTCAGACACAAGATGTTCTGGATTCCTCTCTACCTGTTTCTTATTCTTTTTATTTCGGTAAATTTTAACAGGGAGAAATGGCTGATTTTTGCCATGATTGGCTTGACAGTGTTAATATCTGATACCTCAAGCAGTAAAATCATCAAAAACAATGTAGAACGCATTCGACCCTGTCATGTGGTTGAATTGAATCCTGTCTCCAGGGTTCCATGCAGTCAGGGATATAGTTTTACTTCCTCACACGCAACCAACCATTTTGCTATTGGATTATTTTTCTTTGGCTTATTTTCGTTTACGAAATGGAAATGGTTGTTTATAGCCTGGGCTGGAATTATAGCTTTTTCCCAGGTCTATGTAGGTGTGCATTATCCCTTTGATGTATTGGCAGGAGGTATTTTAGGCATACTGATAGGCATAATGACACTCAGATTGTATCGTTTTTTAAACAAAAAAATATTTATTACTGAAAATGGGTAAACTAATTGATGGAAAGCAGCTTTCAAATGTGGTGAAAGAAGAAATTAAAATAAAGGTTGATGCCATAAAAGCTACCGGCAAAAGACCTCCGCAACTTTCTGCCATCCTTGTAGGCAACAACCCTGCAAGTGAAGCATATATGAGAAATAAAGTCCGCTCATGTGAGCAAGTAGGTTTTGATTCTGATTTGATAAGAAGACCTGATGATGTGACAGAAATAGAACTACTGGCACTTGTTGATCAATTGAACAATGATGACAAGGTAGACGGATTCATTGTCCAATTGCCATTGCCTGATCATATCGACGATGAGAAGATCCTGCTGGCTATAGATCCGGCCAAGGATGTTGACGGATTTCATCCATATAATTTTGGTTGCATGGCTCAGGGTATGGATTGTTTTTTGCCTGCGACACCAATGGGCATTTTGATTATGCTGGAGAGATACAATATTGAAACAAGTGGCAAAAATGTTGTTGTAATCGGAAGAAGTAATATAGTTGGAACACCATTAAGTTTATTGCTTTCCAGGAAAAGTACAACTGGCAATGCCACGGTAACACTTGCACATTCCAGAACCAGGAATCTTAAAGAGATTTGCAAAAATGCGGATATACTCATTTCAGCACTAGGCAAACCGTTCTTTGTCACAGCAGATATGGTGAAAGAAGGGGCTGTCGTTATCGATGTAGGTATTAACAGGATTGAAGATCTTACACGGAAATCCGGCAGCAGGCTGGTCGGAGACGTAGATTTCGAAGGAGTAGCTCCACTGGTATCATACATTACACCAGTACCCGGTGGTGTAGGTCCAATGACCGTAGCTTCACTGATGCTGAATACACTCAAATCCTACGAAAGGAAGTATGGCCTCTCCTGATTGGTACAGTGTGAAAATTCCGGTTCAGGGAATAGACACCGATATCCTTGTAGCATGGCTGGATATGAGTGAAGTCCACGCGATCATCGAAGGAGAATTATATTTTGAAGCATTTGTCACCAGAGATAATCTCAAAGGTCTATTGGAAATGATGTCTGAAAAATACAGTTTCACAAAAGATCAACTGGATGTTACACAGCAGGAAGATAAGAACTGGAATCAGTTATGGGAATCAAGTTTTGATCCTGTAATTATCGACAACATTATGATTCGGGCCAATTTTCATCCTCAGCCTCCAAAGGAGATGACTGACATCCTGATACAACCAAAAATGGCATTTGGTACCGGGCATCATGAAACGACATTTCAAATGATGCAAAAGCTTAACAGCATGGATGTTTCAGGGGCGAACGTGCTTGATTACGGGTGTGGCACCGGGGTTTTGAGTGTCCTGGCCTTAAAAAAACCAATTATACATCTTGATGCTATTGATATCCAGGAAGAAGCGGTTGAAAATACATTGGAAAA
>JAHHJO010000542.1:0-3078 GCA_018680275.1 Bacteroidia bacterium | reverse complement strand
ATGAGTGACAAGTTAAAAGTAGGGATTATTGGATTTGGCAATATCGGTAAAAAGCATGCCAGGTCTTTGGCACTTACCGAAACTGCTGAATTGGCAGCGATATATGATCCCAACGAGGACATTTCTTCTACGGGTCTAACTGTATGTAATTCCATTGAAGAACTTCTTGCTGATGGAAAGATTGATATAGTATCTGTATGTACACCTAACTTTCTGCATGAAGAACACAGTATAAAGGCAATGCAGGCAGGACATCATGTTATTTGTGAAAAACCATTTGCTCTAACTTCTTTGAGTTGCTCCAATATAATTTCTGCTTCCAAAAAATTTAATAAACGTGTTTTTTGCGTGATGCAAAACCGCTTTTCTCCTGTAAGTCAATGGCTTCAGGACCTTATTGCCAAGCAATGGCTAGGTAAAATCTATATGGTTAATGTGGCCTGTTACTGGAATAGAAATGATGCTTATTATAAGCGATCTGACTGGAGAGGAAATGCACAAAAGGATGGAGGGACTTTGTTCACCCAGTTTTCACATTATGTAGATACCCTGTATTGGTTGTTTGGCGACATACATATTGAAAACGCCATATTTGCCAATAACAATCATGAATCAATTGATTTTGAAGACAGTTGCAGTTTCAACTTCCGTTTTAAAAATAATGGCCTTGGTAATTTCAGTTATACGACCTCAACTTTTGAAAACAACTTTGAAAGCACTTTAACGATAATTGCTGAAAAAGGCACAATAAAAGTCGCAGGGCAATACATGAACGAGGTAGAATTCATTAACACAAATGGTTTGGCACCGGTAGTTCCGTCCAAAACCTCAGACAACATAATGAATCTTTCTCGTGTTTATCAAAATGCATGCGCTTCAATATTTGAAGGACTTCCTCCTTCGACAGGGCCTGACGACGGACTGGCTGTTATAAAGATTATCGAAGATGTTTACAGTTTTAAAAAATAATTATGGAAAATATTCATCCCATATTTGACAGACTCCTGACAAGAAAAGACAAAGAATCTTTTTTGTCACAAAAAGCCAAAACAATCTGGTTTACCGGTCTTTCGGGATCTGGAAAAAGTACAATTGCACAAGGCCTCGAAAAGCTTTTGTTTGACAAAGGGTTTTTGATTCATGTGCTTGATGGAGACAATACAAGAACAGGTATTTGTAATAACCTTGGGTTTTCAATAGAGGACAGGCATGAAAACATCAGGCGAATATCAGAAGTTTCAAGGTTGTTTAATGACGCCGGGGTCATATGTATTAACAGTTTTGTAAGTCCAACTGAAGAGATAAGGGCACTGGCTAAAAATATTATAAGAGAGGAACACTTTATCGAGGTGTTTGTTGACACACCTTTGGAAGTGTGCGAACAACGTGATGTAAAGGGATTATATAAAAAAGCACGGGCCGGTGAAATCAAAGGATTTACAGGAATTGACTCTCCTTTTGAAGCGCCAAACAACCCGGATTTACTGATTCCTACCAAGGATCAAACCATAGAAGAATCTATTGAAAAAGTATTTACCTTTGTGCTTCCAAAAATCGGACTTGATTAATACTAAAATAAATCATGAATTATAGTTTAAATCATATAAAAGAACTCGAATCAGAATCCATCTACGTGATGCGTGAAGTTGCTGCGCAGTTCGAAAGACCTGTGCTCATGTTTTCAGGAGGTAAGGATTCAATCCTGATGGTACACCTGGCTTATAAGGCTTTCTATCCAGCAAGGATACCTTTTCCCTTACTACACATAGATACAGGTCACAATTTTCCCGAGACCATTAAATACCGGGACGATCTGGTGAAAAGGCTTGGAGCCAAATTAATTGTTGGTTCGGTTCAGGATGCCATTGACAGGCGCTTAGTTGTAGAAGAAAAGGGTATTAATGCCAGTCGAAATGCATTGCAGACAACTGTTTTACTGGAATCCCTGGAAAAAGGGAAATACAATGCCGCCCTTGGAGGTGCCCGAAGGGATGAAGAAAAAGCAAGAGCAAAAGAACGTTTCTTTTCTCATCGTGATGAATTCGGGCAATGGGATCCTAAAAACCAAAGACCTGAACTATGGAACCTGTTCAACGGAAACCATATGATCGGTGAACACTTCCGTGTCTTTCCTATAAGTAACTGGACAGAGCTCGATGTATGGCAATACCTGGCATACGAAAAAGTGGAACTACCATCATTATATTTTTCTCATCAAAGAGAAGTCTTCGAAAGAGATGGTGTCTTACTTGCGGACTGTGATTATATCCAGAAAAAACCTGAAGAAAAAGTTTATACCGAAACTGTCAGATGTCGAACTATTGGTGATATGACATGTACGGGTGTTTGGAAATCGGATGCTGCTTCCGTAGAAGATATCATTGCAGAAATTGCAACTACAAGGGTAACTGAAAGAGGAGGAAGAACGGATGACAAGCGAAGTGAAACAAGTATGGAAGACAGGAAAAAACAAGGTTATTTCTAACAAATCAGTAGACAACTAATGATAAACGATACTAATATAAATAGCGAATTATTAAGATTCACCACTGCAGGATCTGTTGATGACGGTAAATCAACTTTAATTGGCAGGTTGCTTTATGACAGTAAATCCATTTACCAGGACCAGTATGATGCTATTAAACAAGCCACTGAGCGAAGAGGAGAAGAAGGTGTAAACCTGGCCCTTCTGACAGATGGTCTTAAATCAGAAAGGGAACAGGGAATTACAATTGATGTCGCATACCGATACTTTGCTACGCCAAAACGTAAGTTCATTATTGCTGATACACCCGGCCATATTCAATACACAAGAAATATGGTGACTGGAGCTTCAACAGCAAATGTAGCTTTGATTCTAATCGATGCCAGAAACGGGGTTGTTGAACAAACCAGGCGCCATGCCATTATCGCTTCTCTTTTACAAATACCACATATTGTAATCTGCATTAATAAAATGGACTTGGTGGATTATGATGAAACTGTGTATAACAAGATACAAGACGATTTTGAACACTTCGCAGCGAAACTTGACGTTCATGATGTGCATTTTATTCCAATCTCCGCACTCATGGGAGA
>JAHHJO010000210.1:0-2592 GCA_018680275.1 Bacteroidia bacterium | reverse complement strand
AAGATCAGATTTCTTTTGATCAGGGTTTAAATACTTTTTTCATTGATGAGGACCTTAATGGAGACGCAGACTACGAATTCAGGAACCCTGAATTCAATTTCCTCCAGTTTCGATCAAACCTTGTTCTTCGGTGGGAGTACAAACCTGGTTCTGAGTTTTTCGTGGTCTGGACTCAATCTACGACCAATTTTGGTGACCCGGAAAAGAAACTCCTGCCATCATTGACTGAAGACCTCTTCGGAGATTCATTCGATAATATTTTCCTGGTGAAGTTCACACATCGTTTTTTCAGGACTTAAGTATGTTTTCAGTATTTCACAATTCGGTGGGATATAATCCTGTCTGAATCATAATCCTCGATGATAATATAGAATATACCTTCTGTCATGTCACCAGTCAGATCAATTTCCGAGCTATTAACTTGTGTCCTGACCTGACGCAATCGATTATCATACACCAGTACTTTGAATCGCTTAAAAGGGTTGTTTTCAATATAAAAGATTCCTGTACCAGGATTTGGATAAATTGAAACAATAGATTGCCCAATAGAACTTATTGAGGTAGTTTGAGGAACCACGATGAAATCAAAACAACAGTTATCGCACTTTACTGTATCACAGCTATTGACAATATCAGTCAGGCAAACCTGGTAACGAGTACTATCCATCACATCTTCAATAATCAGTAGAGGAATATTATATCCATCTCTTGCAGGATTCCAGTGAGCTGTATCTATTCCATTAATGGGCGGATTAAAGGTCCAGTGAAATTCTGCATCCAAATCCGGGGAATATGGTCCAGGATCGTCAAATTCTCCTGAATCAGATTCCGCGTCACCTTTATGATTGATATCAAACTGGATTTTTGTATTTGAGTAGACAATATTTTGTAAGCCTGTTGTGTCAACTTTGGGGATGGCACTATAGCTGATTGAATCAGGTGTATCCAATTCGAATGAAAATCCTTTGTCTATGGTAATCTCATAATCACATTCTGCGCCGTTGCATCCGTCAACAAATAAATAATATGTATTTCCTGCAATTAAATCTTCAAGGGTGTACTCTATAGGGTCCAACCCACTTGAACAAAAGGCATCACCACCAATACATTTTCCCCCAGCTTCTGAACAGAAATCATAGACGCCGGATTGAAGACCGATTCCTCCACTCCCTGTGGCACATTGAAAAGGACTCACAGTGATACAGAGCTCTGTACTTCCTGCAACAAATGCAAACCAGGACATATTGTTTGGCACACCGTTTCCATTGCATAGCGGATTGGGTTGATCATCCTGGGTGTTCGGACCAAGATATTCAGGTGTGCAGGAGAGGAAACCATCCAGGAGTTCATCAACATTACAAGTAAAACAGCCATTTTCAATTGTATTGCTGCACGATGAACAAAATATTCCCCCACCAAGACAATTCGAACAAACAAGATTTATCACAAATTCATGACTTAAGGTGTCATCGCATTCATTGGTCACTAAATATGTTACTGTCGTCAGGCCTTCAGGAAATATATAATCAGGTCCGTTAATGACTTCGAAAACGGCATTAGAGCAATCACTGTTAAAATGAACACCTTCAACAAGCGGAAAGTCAGGCCAGCTATCAGGTCCAGCGATATCTTCGAAATACCCAAGAGGAAACATAAATCCATTATCACAATTTGACACGACAAGTTCTATGTCTGATGGAAGATAGCTTGTTGAATCTCCAAGCCATTGTATTGTTGATTGTTGACCATCCAGGTTTATTGCGGTCATAGAGAAAATGGTACATGTGCAAATAATGATATAGCCAGGTGTCCAATGCATGGGAGATTTTTATCTCTTTCTAATTTAGAGATATCCAGGCAGGACTGCATCCGGGGCCCAGGGTTTTATCTACCATTTGTCTCAGTTGACACATGCGTCCCAGCTTTAGATAAAAAAACCAGGTCCAATATGAACCTGGTTTTATCGTCTTTGCATATAGTTTTTCAATTCCTGAACTAAAAAAAATACGACGGCATCCTGGGTTAGGTGAGATAAAATATTTTTCAGATTTATTATAAGTATGCCTATTCCATAGTCTTTCTCCACGACCTCAATCCATAAACACAAAGCACCAAATACACAGCAAACAAAAACGAAAAGAAATATAAACCCTTATAGAGATATACCGGGATAGCCACCACATCCACGATAATCCACAATAACCAGTTTTGAAGATATTTCTTCGCCAGCAGGTATTGTGCGACCAGGCTGCCGGCCGTTGTAAATGCATCAAAGTAATACAGATCCGCATCTGTAAAGGTCCCCATGAAATATCCCAGACCAAAAGCGAGGATAATGACCGTTACAGCACTAATCATGATTCCGGATCTACTTAAAAACAGGATAGGCGCATTATCATCTTCCGTTCCCCGCGTCGACCATGTATACCATCCATAGATATTCAGGAAGATATAAACTACATGCAGCAGCAGATCTGAATACAACTTGCTATGATAGAATATAAAACAGGAAATCCCTACACTCAGAATCCCGAATGCCCATGCTGATATTTTTTCTTTGGTCTGAAGATAGACACAGGCAATACCGGAGAG
>JAHHJO010000474.1:0-4825 GCA_018680275.1 Bacteroidia bacterium | reverse complement strand
CTTGTCCTGAATTGGATTTGAGTTATATAAATCCATTATGTACCAATAGTTCGATGATAAATCTCGAAGATTACCTTGTGAATCCAAGCGATGCACCTGGAGTCTGGATTGTGACTGCGCCTTCAGGAGAAGAGCTGGAAATGAATGAGATTGATCCGGCATTACTGGAAGCTGGAGATTATATGGTGAGCTTCCAGTTTAATGATGGTACAGGAAACTGTCCGGATACTGCCACTTCGGAATTGAACGTTTACCAGCAACCTGAAGTAAATATAATAACCGCTGATTATGTCGTATGTAATGTGGATGGTGGCACAGCGCCGCGTTGTATTGATTTGAGCACTTTCGTGTCAGGATCTGATGGTGAATGGAGTCAGCCCACAGGCTATAACGGTGATTTTTCAGATATAACAAATATATGTTTTGACGGCATTGCAGGAGGAACTGTCCTTGAATTTAATTATTCATCGGATGTTGCCCAATTCCCTTGCCAGGATGTATCAGGTCTGGCGACAATTATTGTTGAAGATTGCTCATGCCCAATATTGAATATTTTTAATCCGGGACCTATATGTAATGAAGGTGATGTCCTGGACCTCAATGAGCTCGAAGCCAATGGAATTGCCGACGGACAGTGGTCTGTCGTCGATGGTCCACAATCGATTAGCCTGAACAATGAAGTTTTTGAGGCAGATCAGCTAATGGCCGGAGAATATACCCTGCAATATACACCAATGGAAACGCCGGAAGTGCATTGTGATCAGTTTAGCCAGGTGACATTGCAGGTTGTTGCTCCTTTAAGAGCAGGAACCGGGGATATGATCGAATTATGTGAGAATGATGACCAGGAAATAAACCTCTTTGACATTTTGATTGATGCAGATAGTGGGGGAAATTGGTTGGAAATAAGCCAGGGTATTACCGCTGGTTCTGCTTTTGACAATACTGGATCTCTTCAGACTGAAGACCTTGATCCGGGTCAGTATGATTTCGAATATTTACAGGATAATGATTTTCCTTGTAATGACCAGGCCAGTTATGTTTCAGTATTGATTAATGAAGTACCTCAATCTGATGCGGGAGAAGACAAGGAAGTCAATTGTGCTGTTCAGGAAGTGACCCTTGGAGGTATAAATACAAGCTCAGGCACAGATTATACTTATAGTTGGACATCGGTCAACGGGTCTCTACTAAATGATAGTACATCTGCCACCATAAAAGTAAACGAGGCAGGGGAGTATATCCTGGAGGTTATACATTTGCCGACCGGATGTCTTTCTGTTGATGCAGTTATTGTTACTGAGGATGATAATTCACCCAGTTTTGAAGCAGAAGTTATTTCCTCTCCTTGTGATCTGAATTCTTTGGGAATTATTTCCATTGCCAATGCAACAGGAGGAGACGGATTATATGAATATTCAATAGATAATGGACAAAGCTGGACCAATGATAATTCCTTTACAGGACTGGCTGACGGGGAGTATACTGTGGTCATGCAGGATGGAAGAGGATGTACATTTGAACAAAGCGGACTGATCATTCAGCAATCGAGTCCGATGGGACTTAATGCCGGGGAAGATACAACTGTAGATTATGGAGATGCCTATTACAATTTGCAGGTTTCAATTACAGCTGATCCCGCAGATATAGTCAATGTCATTTGGCAGGAAGACGGTATTACAATTTGTGAAGGGACACCTGATGAATGTTTTTATATCCAGGTAGATCCGGTTGAGATCAATACGTATTGTGTAACCCTGACAGATCTCTATGGTTGTGAATATACGGACTGTGTTGTACTCGAAGAAGAACTGGATGCAGATGTATACATACCTAATATATTTGATCCTACAGCTGTTGATAACAACAATCGATTTTATGTCCAATCAGGGGAATATGTAACGACTGTAAATGAAATGCGCGTCTATGACAGGTGGGGAAGCCTGATCTTTGAAGGTGAACCCGATCATGCACCAAACCTTCCTGAGTATGGATGGGATGGCAGAATAAATGGAGAGAAAGTAAGAGAAGGTATTTATATGTACTTCATCCGTACAACGGATATATTAGGACAGGAAAAGAAACATTCCGGAGACGTTATGTTGATAAGATAAAATCCAATGAACCCAAATTAAAAGCTGCATTCAAAAGATGTGGCTTTTTTTTATTTAAAACAACTTGATTTTCATGGTGTTAAATTGACATTCTTAAGTTTGAGCTATTAATTTCCTTTCCTTGTTAAGCAGCACTCTCAAAGAAATGGGGTATCTGAGTTCTGATAGATGAATATAATGTATATTTTTAGGGCTCAATCAGTAAACTATCTATTATTTTTCTGGCATTTTCATCTGATAATCAGCAAGTTAATTTAGCTGGCTGACCAGGGACGTAAAAGGCCAGTTTTAAGAATTTATATGAACAGACAATTTACACTCTTCATATTGACCCTGTTATTTGCTTGTAATCTCTCAGCACAAGATGATTGCACAACTGCTTCTGATGCAGGTTTGCTGGGATGTGGGCAAGCTATTACTATGGATTTTAATCCAGGAGATACACCTGATGCTGAAGCAGTTGGTTGTATGGGGATGCCTCCGATTCCTGGGACTTGGTATTTTTTTGAAACAGATATGCTTGTATCAGAGTTTACAATTTCAGGAACCGATTTTGAAATGTTTGAAGGCCCTGACTGTTCTAGTTTAACAGCTATTTCTGATTGTGGTGCTCCTGATACTTTCATTGCCAATTCAAGTACAACTTATTGGATACTGGTTGGAGATGAAGCCACTGTAGAAACATCCAATTTTTCAAATGATGATTGTTCAGGTGCGCAAGTGGTCGGAACGATGAATTGTGGAGATATACTTACTGCAAGTGGTGATCCGACAGCATGTTTTGACCTGGAGGCAATAGGATGTATGATTGATATGCCTGGGGTATGGTATGAGTTTGATACTGATTCGGAAATGTCAAGTTTTGAGGTCACGGGAAGTATGTTTGAATTATTTGAAGGTTCTTGTGGTTCATTGGTTTCTCTATCAGATTGTGGTTCACCCTCAACGGTATCCACGACACCTGGAGCAACATATTATTTATTGGTGGGTGGGTCAGTGACGGTCGAAGCTACACCACAGCCTATTAATGACTTTTGTTCAGGAGCTACCGATCTTAATTCTGGCTCAGATCAGGTAACCTGTTGTGCAGGACTTGAGGGTATTGATGATTGCGGTGGACAGAATTCAGGTGTTTGGTTTGTTTACACTCCAGGGGCGGATGCTGTGGATATTTCTTTTTCGAATATAGATATGACAGGTATTGTTGGTATAGAAGTATACTCAGGAAATTGTTCTGCACTTTCTTTTGAAGACTCATACTGTGGTGGTCCATCGACTACAAATTTTCAAGTAACAGCTTGCGGAGAAGATATATATGTTCATGTTACATCAAGTCAGGGAGACTGTGGGGCTTTTTCTTTGTCAGCAACTGATGTAACTGGATGTGGGACACCAGAAGATTGCGATGATGTTGTTGATTTCATTTCTCCCTCTTCGGGAGCTGGACAGATTTGTACTCAAGGCTGTACACAGTACTCATGTAGTGGTATATGTGCACCAACTGGTGTCTGGTTCCAGGTTATGACAGATGATATAGCATCCTATATGGAAGTCATAGTAAACAACGCCAATTTTAATCCGGTGGTTTCGATTTACCAGGGAGCAGATTGTGGTTCATTAACTGGTCTGGTTTTATGCGACACTCCGGCAGTCGGGGAAGTTGTACCATCTGCCGTTAACGCTCTGCAAACTTATTATATTGAAATAGGTTCTGAAACAGGAGCAGGTGGTGACTTTGATTTATGTATTTTAACTGATATTTCTCAGGTACAGTGTTCCGAAGGTGACCTGGAACCGAACAGACCTGAATATCCGGACGAAGATCCGAATGGCCCTTATTGTCCTGGTGAAACAGTGAACTTTTGTTATACCGTAGAATTTACTGTGGATCCAATTGGGCAAGGTAATAATTGTCAATGGATACAAGGAATTATTCCTACAATTGGCGGAGGATGGGACCTTGCTCTAACACCGATTGATGACCAGGGTCCTGATGGAGGATGGTTCTGGCTTGATGAAGGCAATGTTGATCATAACGTCGATAGCCCTGTACTTGAATTGATAAATACGCCTAACGGTCTTGGATTGGCATATGGAAACGGTGGTCTTACAGCTGGTGACCTTTTACCTGGGGGATGGTGGTATACATCACCTGGTGGGGGTGCGGGATGTACAAATGATGGCGATCCGGATACGATGTGGGGCTTACCCGAAAGCTGTGGCTCTGCATCTGAGGTAGAATTTTGTTTTGATCTCACTGTTAGAGAAATTGATGATCCTGCAGATTGTTCAGATCCCGAATTTACTGATTTGAAAGTCCATATATTTACAATGGCGGACGGACAAACCGGCTGTTGGTCAAATAATTCATGTGCTGGTGACGTGCCTGTCGTTTTTGATGCACTAATGGACTGCACTTCAGTTGTAGAAGTCCTCGCTGAAGATAAAGAAATATGTTCTGATCAGAATGTTGATATTTTGGTTGAAACTTCAGATGGATCTTCTGCTGATATTATTGTAGAAGTAATAGAAGAAGGAAATACCAGTGGAGCTCAGGACTGGACTTTTACCGGATCAGGAGTAATTCCTGATGTCATTGAAAATGAAGGAGATGACATTGAAGTAGTCATTTACGAGGCTTATGCCTTAAGCCCGCCTTCTGTATGCCGTGGTCCTATAACGACCATAGAAGTTATTGTTTACCCGGAAAT
>JAHHJO010000182.1:0-7824 GCA_018680275.1 Bacteroidia bacterium | reverse complement strand
GTCTGGGATAGAGTCTCCAAAAATGACCTCGGGGCTTTTCTGAACATTATACTCGTAGCGAAGTCCACCGGTTAGTGAAACATATTCACTTAATTTATAATCAATTTGTGTAAAAGCCCCCAAATTGGTAGCGTACAATAATTCACCACCATATACTTCAGAGTCCGATTCGACAAACTGGCTGACAAGACCACTCGCCAGGTCCATTTTACCATCAATCAAAGATGTCAGGTACTGGTATTCCAGGTAGGTGTTAATCGAGGAATTGGATTGATTCAAATTATTGTCATTATCTATGTAATAAAACCTTCCAAGAACCTTATGCCTGTCATTCTTCCTGTTATAAATGGTGATTTGCGGGTCAAAGAAAAACCGGGAAGTACTTCTTGTTGAATAGGAACTCTCAGCCCCGGAATAAGCACCTGACCCTCCATTCTTCCATGTAAAATAGTCTGCACCTTTGGCTTTATTATACAAACTGTTAATACCAATGCTGACCTTGTCACTGATCCTGTATTTCAGATTGGCAGACAAACGATATTTTTCATCGAAGGCATCTTCATAATAACTATCAAAGTTTTCGTAGAATCCATTAGCCACAAGATCCAGTTTACCGATCTTCCGTTTATGCACAACTCCTGTTGAAACCCGCGTTGGAGCGCTTGTCCACCATTTTTTGTTCAAATCCTGCGGATCCATAAAATGCGTATAGGACGTGAAGGCTTTGGTGACCGGCTCGGACGTGGCATAACCTGTTCTGATATTTATGATACCATTCATGGCCGCAGATCCATACAATGTTGATGAGGCCCCTTTCAGTACCTCCATCTGGCTTATGTTTTCTACGGGAATATCTCCCCATGACGGCCTTCCGGCATCTGCCTGTAGAGCCGGAATATCATCGATCAACAACAAAACTCTGGATCCGGCACCATACGACCAGCCGGAACCACCTCTGATGATGGCCTGGTTATCAACGATTTGTACACCTGGAATTTTATCAAGAAGTGTATTGATCTTGACTGTATTAGTGTTTGCTACCAGGTCTGATTTTATCACATTGATGGATACCGGTGACCGGGCAACGCTCCTGTTATATTTTGACCCAGTGACAGTCGCGATATCCAGGACAGTAGATGATGGTTGCAGGTTTATATCAACAAATTGATCTTTATCTGTCACCTCAAAAGGCTGGACGAAAGTTTCATATCCGACATAACTGATGGTCAGGTCATACCGACCCGGATCTACTTCCATCTTAAAAAAACCATTGGATTCACTTATTGTCCCATGTCCATTAAATAAAATTGTAGCGCCAAACAAACCTTCCTGGCTTTCCGCATCCTTGACAATTCCTGTTATTTTCAATGACTGGGATACTGCCGATTCTCCAACAGCAAGGAAAATGACGAGCAGGCAAAATATGTTTTTCTTCATCATAGTTTACAGGTAATAGTGAAATCAAGGTTTGATATGACCGATCATATCCACAACCATTTGCTCCATATTATATGCTGGTGACCAGCCCCAATCCTTCCTGGCCAGTGAATCATCTATTGATTCGGACCAGGAATCAGCAATTTGCTGTCTTTGGTCTGGAAAATATGAAATCGTAAAGTCCGGAATATGCTTTTTTATTTCATGAAACAATTCTTCCGGAGTCAGTGAGAATGATGCCAGGTTATAACCACAAGCAATACTCACATCAGATTTATCAGCAGACATCAGTTTAAGAGTACCTTCAATCACATCTGGCATATATACCATCGGCAACCTTGTATCAGACCGCAGAAAACATTCATAATGTCCTTTCTCTAGCGCTTCAAAAAACATTTCCACGGCAAAATCAGTGGTACCTCCACTCGGAATACTCTGGTAACTGATCACACCCGGGTAACGAATGGATCGGATATCAAGACCATAGCGTTTTCGATAGTATTGATTCCACAGTTCTCCTGCTAATTTTGAAATACCATAAACCGTAGAAGGTACAAATGAAGTGTTTTGCGGTGTATTTACCCTGGGTGTGGTCGGACCATAGACACCTATCGTACTTGGAAAAAATATACGATCAATTTTCAATTCACAAGCCAGGTCCAACATACTGAGATATGATTCAAGATTGACTTCCCAGGTAAGATGAATATTTCTTTCACCATTGGATGAAAGAATGGCAGCAAGATGATATATATGATCAACCTCATATTGCTTGATTATCTCCTTCATACGTGCCTTGTCAGTGATATCCAGGATTTCAAATGGACCATTATGCTTTGCTTCGGTCAAATCTGTAGCAATAACATTTTCATATCCATACTTGGATCTTAAAGCACTTGTAAGCACTTTGCCAATTTGTCCATTGGCCCCGGTTATTAGAACGACGGTCTTTTTCAATGTATTCTTATCATTTTCAGGTAGAGTAAAACTAAAGTTTCTTAACAAATAAAAAAAAGGAAATAGGTCAAAGAAGTCACACAGTAGAATCCCTTGAAGAAAATGAAATCTTTAAAAATTATTGTTTGACTTGAAATTCTGACAATTCTTCAATATTTCCGCTCGTAAAATCTACCTTGAACATATGATGTTCAAGGCCGTTGCTGATAAGTAGCAAAGGTACTTTGAGTTCCATATTATAGACAGCGATTTGACGGCAAACCTGTTCTGTTATTGCCGCCTTAAAGCTTTTAAATTCGAACAATATCCTTGGTTTGCCTTTCATGTATAAAAGCAGATCAAATCTTTTCTGATCACCAAAAACCTTTACTTGTTTTTCTACAGCTATCGAAGAAGGTGAAATTTCTTTTTCATGCAAAAGGTACTGTATCCAGCTTTGCCTGACCAATTCTTCCGGCCTGACAATAAAAAATTTTTTCCGGATAGGGTCAAAGATATACCTTTCACGAGCGCGCCTCTCGATCTTCAGGTATTGGTGATATGTGCTTAAATCTATTTTCAAGGCTGATTAAAAGCAGAAATTCTTCTTACAATATCGTAAAAAGCTTCCTTCCCTGCTTTCATGATGTCATATTGAAACAGACTCAGACACTGGATGCCAGATAAACCAAGTTTTTTGATAAGACGTAATTGGTCTAATAAATTTGTGGCTTGTCCAGGATCAATAATACCTTCTTCAAGAAGGATGACTACCCTTTTGCTTGTGTAAGACAATACGCCCGGAAGGAGGTTTTCTGCGGCTGATATCAAAGAAATCTCCTTTGCATTTTCCCCTTCAATGAGTGGTACAATAGTTTCATTGCTGGTTTTACTCAAAAATGATATGACAGAAAGGTATTTTAGCTCATATATCCTGCAGGACGCGTTCACATCATGCAATACTTTACCGAAATACACAGATTTTTGATTTAATGACAAATAATCAGATTCATTTCTCGGGTAGGAAGATCTGATCAATAATGAAGGATTAATTTGAAGACCAGCCTGATTTGAAGAAGAAAATCTTTCCGCATGTCTCCTGAACCTGTCTGTATATCCTATCACATAGCATTCTTCTTCGATGCCCTTATCAGGAATATCCTCAATATAAATATGTGCTTTGTAATCATCATATTCAACATTGTCTTTTCCGGTCGCTGCTGTCTTTATTGATATCAACTCATGAAATGGTTCATTTATGGCATTATTGAGGATAAAATGAAAGCCATTTTTGCTATAGAACTCATCTTTATCGATCAGATCCTCCAATAAATGTTGCACCGCAAACACTTCGACAGAAATCTTTGGATCAATAGGCTTACCGTTTTTAAAATGTTGAATCCCAGTCAATTTCCTCTTTAACTCTGCCAGGCCACTTTCTTGTTTTTGCAGCATCATTTTTGTAAATCGGTCAGTCATTAACTGGACAGCACCCCCTTTTCCTGTCAGAAAAGCAATATCCAACAAATCCAGGTGATGGAGTATATCATGGAACATCTCTTTATTAGCAATATGGATACACACAGGGATTTTCCTCAAATAAACCAGCCAGATACAAAGCCTGGCCAGTTGATCAAGCGCATAGGATTTGTCATCAAATACAATAATATCCTTAGTGTCTGCCTCGGGTAAGAGGCAGGAATCAAGCATTATCGTATTTGAATTCAACATAAGAGACGATATGTATTGAGATCAATAAAAAAAGGTCGCATATGCTTAACTGCCATGCGACCCTGATTTGTTCTTTAATCGAAGAATTATTTTTCTTCCGGTTGAGTTTCGTCTGTGCGGTCAATCATCCCTCCACTGATTTTTTCACCGTTTTTGTATTCATACTGTACCGTAGTCTGGCCTTCCTCATTGAAATACCTCATCATGCCATGCTGAACCCCACCCTTGTAGTAAATTTCCTTTTGTAGTTTTCCATTACTGGAGTATTCCCTGTAAGGACCATCCAGCTGATTGTCTTTATAAAAGGATTCTTGCTGGGCACGGCCAAATTTATACTTGGCAAACCTGCCATTGTATTTATTATTGGCATAATTCACTTCAGTTTCGATTTGTCCCCTGTTACTTAATTCAAGGTAAGGTCCGCTAAGGAGTCCATCCGAATAAGAAGCCATCGTTTTGATTTTGCCTGCATGTTCTCCATCATAATAAGTTATCCAAACGCCATTGCGTTTACCCCCGCTGATAAATCCCTGCTCAATTAATTGTCCACCGGCATTTTTCTTGGTAGCCTTTGATACATTAGTTTGTGGAATTGATTCAACGGTATACCCTTCAAGATTTCCAACTCCCCCGGAATTTGTTGATCCTCCGCAGGAAATCATTGCTGTGATCAAAATTGCAAATAAAACTGGTCTCATATTATTACTAAATTTTATGCGAATTTAGTGGTTTAAAAAAAATTCTCAAAGCCTTAACAAATAAGTAGCTTAGAAACAATGGATAACAGGGATATAGCAAAAACTTTTCAGCTTCTTGGTAAGATCATGGAGTTGCACGGTGAAAATCAATTCAAGACAAGGTCATATGCAAATGCATATATGACCATAAGAAAATGGCCAGATGCGCTCTCTGAGATGTCTCACGATGCGATTGCTGAAATTCCAGGCGTTGGCAAAGCGATCTACGGTAAAATTATTGAGTTGCTGGAAACAGGTGAAATACAAACACTCAATAAATATCTTGAAATGACCCCTCCAGGTATTGTTGATCTTCTCCAAATGAAAGGATTCGGACCGAAAAAAGTAAAAACGGTTTGGGAAGAGCTTGGTATAGAATCAGCTGGTGAATTACTCTATGCTGTTAAAGAAAACAGGCTTATAGAATTGAAGGGCTTTGGTGCCAAAACTCAGGAAGCACTGCGTATACAACTGGAATACCATATTGAGTCGGCAGACAAATTGCACTATGCCGTGGCCCAAAAGATAGCAGACAGGCTGATGACCTTGCTTGACTCCAGGTTTAATGATGAATTGACTCAATTTACCGGGGCAATCTACAGGAAAGAGCAGGTCATCAACCAGATCGATATTATTACGACGATTTCCAAAAATGCCTTTCATGAATATTATTCCACGATTGAAGAAGGCAGTATTATCGGTGAGAAATATCATTTCATGAATATCTTCCTCAATGTCATCTATTCAAAAAGAGAAAATTTCCATTATGAACTGGTCAAAAGTTCGACTGCTGAGGATTTTTTCAACAGCCTGAAAATCCCGTCCGGCCAGTATGATTCGGAAATCAGTGTTTTTACTGATAATCAATTGCCCTACTATATTCCTGAATTCAGGGAAGATGAGAATGTAAGGTACATTTCAAATTACAGGAATTCAGACAACGTCGTAAGCTTTGAAGATATCAAAGGATGTATACATAATCACAGTACCTACAGTGATGGATTGAATACTATCGAGGAAATGATCCAGGCTGCAAGTGAAAAGTCTTATGAGTATTTTGTTTTGACAGACCATTCAAAATCTGCCTTCTATGCCAACGGTCTTCAGATCGAAAGACTATTTCAACAATTGGAAGAAGTACGCCAACTGGATCAGTCCAATCCCGATATCAAGCTTTTTTCAGGTATTGAATCAGATATCCTGGCGAATGGTGACCTCGACTACCCGGATGATGTGCTGGCTGAACTGGATGTTGTTATCGCATCAGTACATTCCAACTTAAAGATGGACGAGGAGAAAGCCACAAACAGACTGCTTGCTGCCATTGAAAATCCATTTACTTCAATCCTTGGTCACCCCACAGGTCGCCTGTTACTTAGCAGGAAAGGATATCCTGTAGACCATAAAAAGATCATTGATGCCTGTGCTGCCAATAATGTTTGTATTGAGATAAATGCCAGCCCTTATCGTCTGGACCTGGATTGGCGATGGATACAATACGCTATGGAAAAAGATATCCTGTTATCAATAAATCCTGATGCACACTCCGTTGAGGGCATAAACGATATCTTTTTTGGCGTTTGCGCAGCCAGGAAAGGAGGATTGTCAAAATACAGCTGTTTGAATGCATTTGACGTCGAGGAATTTGAAGAATGGCTGATCGAACAACACCAAAAGCGTTGATTTGCTGAATTAGCCCGTAATAGATTGTTAATCGCTTGTTAAACGGGCCGCTGTTCCGGTCCAAAAACAAGTTTGGTACCTTTTTTCGGATATATTTGCCTCATAATTGTTCAATACTAAAAAAGTTTAAAATGAAAAAATTAGGATTTTTATTTGCTTTCGCAATTGTAGCGATGATTGCCTGTAAGAATGAAGGTGCAGAAGCTGAGACGGCATCAACTATCACGCCTTCAGCTCCAACATCTGCTGCTAATGTAAACCAGGCTGTTCCAACTGCGAACCCGATTAACAAAAACGAACCTGCTGTACCAGCTGGTCCTATTACAACGATTTCTTTTGATGAAACTGAATTTGATTTCGGAATGATCATGGATGGCGAAAAAGTTGTTCACGAATATAAATTCAAGAACACAGGAGACGAGCCATTAATCGTTTCAAATGCAAAAGGTAGCTGTGGATGTACAGTTCCTGACTGGCCAAGAGAGCCAATTGCACCAGGTGAAGCTGGCGTTATCAAAGTACAGTTCGACTCTAAGAACAAAGGTAAAGTCGGAGGCGGACTTCAGTCTAAAAGAGTTACAATCACAGCAAACACAGATCCTGTAAATACTTACCTTACGATTAAAGGTAAAGTTGATAAAAAAGAAGAGGCTGCTACAAAAAGTCCTTCATAATAAAGAAGCAATATTTAAGAATGAAAGGTCTTCATGCATCACATGAAGACCTTTTCTTTTGGCCTAAAACCTGGTAAAACATAACTGATGACTAAGGCATCATAACAGGATGAGATCTCGCCATTGACGTGTGGTTTAAACCACACGTCGTCTTATGCATATAACCAAGCCATCTCCGACGTGCAGTTTAAACTGCACGTATACATCTACGATTATCTCCAGTACCATTTTCTGATAAGTAATAACGATAAGATCTCGCCATTGACGTGTGGTTTAAACCACACGTCGTCTTATGCTTATAACTAAGCCATCTCCCGACGTGCAGTTTAAACTGCACGTATACATATCTACGATTACCTCCAGTACCATATTCTGTTAAGTATTAACGATAAGATCTCAACATTTGACGTGTGGTTTAAACCACACGTCGTCTTATGCATATAACCAACCAATCTCTCGACGTGCAGTTTAAACTGCACGTGTACCTCTCCGATTATCTCCAGTACCATATTCTGATAAGTATTAACGATAAGATCTCACCGAATGACGTGTGGTTTAAACCACACGTCGTCTTATGCATATAACCAACCAATCTCCGACGTGCAGTTTAAACTGCACGTATACAT
>JAHHJO010000123.1:0-3346 GCA_018680275.1 Bacteroidia bacterium | reverse complement strand
AGAACCGCATATTCAGAAAGAAAAATTATCACAGAAATCAATTCCAATGTTGAAATAAAGGCAGACCGGGAATCCATGATTAAATTAATTGATAACCTGATCGATAATGCCATTAAATATTCTCCCTCTGAAAAACCAGTCCGAATATGCCTTCAAACTAATGTAAACCGGATTATTCTATCAATTGAAGACCAGGGACCAGGTATCGAGGAATCAGAAAAAGAAAATATCCTGGAGAAATTCTATCGCATTGGAAATGAAGAAACAAGAAAAACTTCAGGTACTGGTCTTGGTTTATTTATCGTCAATGAAATTGTAAATGCGCATAAAGGTCATCTCCGAATAAAGGATAATCACCCCGAAGGTTCTATATTTGAAATTGAATTTCTAAAATCCTCGTAAAAATGCGTGTATTACTTGTAGAAGATGAACCCAGTCTGCGAAAGGTTGTCAAATTAAACCTGGAACTGGAAAAATATGAGGTGATCGAAGCAGAAGATGGCCTTATCGCCAAGGAAAAACTTGATAACGAATACTTTGATCTTGTTATCCTGGACCTTATGCTTCCCCATATCAACGGGCTGGATATCCTGGAATTCCTCAGGCTGAAAAAAAGTGATACACCCGTCATCATCACGAGTGCCAAAGACACTTCTACAGACAGGATTAAAGGCCTCAAATCCGGTGCCGACGATTACCTCACCAAACCTTTCGAGATTGAAGAACTTCTCCTAAGAATCCAGAATTTACTTTCCCGAAGACCTGATACAAACATCGAATCAACGCCCGACAAATATTCATTCGGCGTCAATACCGTCGATTTTTCAACTTTTTCAGGTACCCACAAGGGAGAATCCTTCATCCTCAAAAGAAAAGAAGTTCAACTTCTCAAACTCCTGATCAATAAAAAAAACGAGGTCGTATCCCGCCAGGATATCCTCAAACTGGTCTGGGGGTACGATGTCTTCCCGAGTACGCGTACTATCGACAATTTTATCGCCTCACTTCGTAAGCATTTCGAAGAAGACCCACGTCATCCAAAGCATATTCATTCGATCAGGGGGGTTGGGTATCGGTTTACGGAGGAATGAGTTAATGTTTTAATGATTTAATGTTTTAATTGTATTTTTTCTTTTTTGCGGTTGATACAACTTTAGAAATCTCAATACCTTCTTCTATAATTCTATTCAGTTCAGTTTCATTTTTAATCATACCGAGATCCTTAATTAATTCAAGCCAATAGAGGGATTCATCAATTTCTTCAACTACAATACTGATCTTGGAGAAAAACTCATTCTTCGATCTGGCAAGGCACGCAGCACGATAATTGGCACCTACAGAAGTACATGATTTTATAAGTTGATATGAAATAACATTGGAAGCTGTATTTTTTTCAATATCAAACATTAAACGAATTACATCTTTTCCAAATTCTTTTGTCTTGATTTTAAAAGATTCAATAAATTCAATTTTCCTCGAGTCTTTCATTATCATTTTAATCTAAGTTCTAAACATAATTTTCAATATTTTTTAGATCCTGCATAATTCATCCAAATTGCCTTATTCGAGCTCAAAATGTCCAACTAGACGAAAGCAAATAGATATTTAATTAAAACATTTGAACATTAAAACATCAAAACATTCCTTTTCGGAACGAAATTTGAACATCTACCCAAAAACAATAATCCATGCATATTATAATCCCTATCCTTCTTCAATTTTACCTCTTGCCGATCATATTCCCTGTAGATAAAATAGTGGGTACTGAGGAAGTTGTTCATATCGAAATCATGAATAAACAGCCTGTGCCTTTTGATTTTTCAATCAAATACCTGGATCAGAGAGACCAGATTCACCTGAGGTCTGCAAAACCGATGGAAAGTCTGAGAATACTGAATGAAGACAAGAAACACCTGAGCTACCATGTCAGGGGATCAAACCTGATCATGTTGCCACGGATGGATTTCAAGCCGGGATCCTATATTGCTGAAGTTAAATTTCAGAAAGATCCGATGATTGTATTGGCGAAATTTGATATCTCGGAGATACCTAATCCTGACGATCTTTAAGGATCTTGAAGGTCGTTCGACGGTTAACCTGATGTTCTTCTTCTGTGCAACTGTCGCATGGACAAGGAATGGCCGGTGAAGTTTCTCCATATCCTTTGGCAACAAGGCGATTGGGATCAATTCCTTTTTCTGAAAGGTAACTGACTGCAGATTGAGCCCGTTTTTGCGAAAGTTCATTATTGAATTCCAGTTCTCCCCTGCAATCGGTATGTGAAGACAATTGAATGGTTAATTGTGGATTGAGGTCCAGCAACTGACTCAAAGTATCCAGGGAGGGCCTGGCATCGTCCCTGATATCCCATTTATCGAAATCGTAATAGATATTTTCCAGGATGATCTCGGTATCATAAATGATCTTTTCCAATGGAATTTCAATATTGATCGTAGTATCCCGGATTAAACCGTTTTTAAAAATGGTAGATACGACAGTGCCCGCATTGAGATAATCGACCTTGGATGCTATGATATCATAGTTTTTGCCCAATTCCAGCTTTTCGATAAACCTTCCCTGGGGATTTGTCCTGAGGCCAAGTTCCTGACCATCGAATTTCATTCGTATATAGGCATCATCGAGGTTTATCACATCTTTCACAGCAGCATTCGGATCGTCATTCTCACGGACCAAGCCCACTACCCTGCCTGCCAGGTAAATATCATATACTTTTACTGGCTCTTCAGCGACTGGTTCATCCTTCTCATCCGTGGTGTCCTCCGGTTTAAATATTGTAAATGAAAAAATATCATCACCGAAGCCAGTATTCCTTGCAGAAGCGAAATAGCCTTCCAGTTCTACGTCTCCGCTGGCAGTAAATCCCGGCTTGATAGCCAATCCAAAATCATCTGCCCCGGAATTGATTGGATAACCAAGGTTTTGCACGGGTGCCCAGGTGCCATCCGGCCTGAGATAGGTCTTGAATATATCCAGTCCTCCGTATCCGATGTGAAAATCAGAAGCGAAATACAAAGTGTCTTTAAAGCTTGTTGGAAAATTCTCGTTTCCCGCTGTATTTATCGGTGCAGGCATGATTTCCGCTTCACTCCAGCCATTTTCAAGGCGCACCGAATAAAACAGGTCATAGGTCCCGTCTGATCCTTTAGGTGATGCGCTGAATATGAGTACAGAATCATTTTCGATCAAGGTTGGTTGTCCGAAGTTGGTGGCTTCGTCAAAAAATAATAGTGGTTCAGGTTCCATCCAGAATCCATTGGGACGCTGGCTGTAGTAAAGCCTGCAGTTTGCCTCGCCCAGGTTGATTGATTCACACCTTGTGAAAAAT
>JAHHJO010000404.1:0-9317 GCA_018680275.1 Bacteroidia bacterium | reverse complement strand
GAAATGGCGATAAAAAAACTAAGTCCTGATTTATTCAGAGCATTGGGTATATTTCTACCACTCATAACTACAAACTGTGCTATTCTCGGACTGGCTTTATTTTCGACCAATAAAGGATACGGCTTTATCGAAGGATTAATATATGCCTTAGGTGCAGGGCTGGGCGTCACATTGGCATTGGTACTTATGGCTGGAATCAGGGAAGAAACAAGATTACTTGATATCCCGGATATTATAAAAGGGACTTCATTAAATTTAATAATTGCAGGAATCCTTTCAATGGCCTTTATGGGCTTTGCTGGACTGTTTAGTTCTTAATAGAGATGATTAAATATTTGATTATTATCATATTGACTGGTTTATTGTGCGCTGCCTGGGTATTGGTCCAGGTGCTTGCAAAGAAAATGAATACAAGGAATCATTTCGATGATTTAAATAATTCATGTTCGAACGGTGGATGTCATTGCGGCGACCTGACTTGCAACTCAAGAATTAAGGAAATCTGAAGAACATATCTCCAGGACAGAATACAACGTAAACAAAACAACTATGAGTCATTATTTTTATAAGACTACATTTCTCTTCCTGTCCCTTATCTTTTTGTGCTTTGCATGTGTACCCAAAGAAAATACAAGCAATAATATTGACAGCAATACTGAAAGATGGCAATTGATCCCTTTTGAAAAACTTGATGAATTCAATCCAATATTACAGCCTCAGGCAGAACTGGAATTTGTGTGTCCAATAAGAAAAGAAACTGTGCAATGGGAAATGCGGAATGTGCTCAATCCTACGGCCATAGTAAAAAATGATAAGGTTTACTTGCTGTATCGGGCTCAGGATAAATATGGAACATCCAGGATCGGCATGGCCATTTCAGATGATGGGATACACTTTGAAAAACAATTTGAACCTGTTTTTTACCCTGATAATGATCCTATGAAAGTTTACGAATGGAATGAAAGTATGAATTCGTTTGACGGTGTTGAAGATCCAAGGATCGTCGAGGATGAGAATGGCAGATATATTATGACCTACACTGCCTATGACGGGAAGACAGCACGTTTATGTTCAGCATCATCCATTGACCTTGTGAATTGGACAAAGCACGGCCTTGTGTTAAGTGATCCCGGGTATACGAATACATGGTCCAAATCAGGTGCTATTATCGCAAAACAGGAAGGAACCAGAATGATAGCCACAAAAATTAATGGTAAATACTGGATGTATTTTGGAGACACCAATTTATACATGGCTTATTCGGAGGATCTTGTGAATTGGGATCTGGTTGAGAGCGAAGAATACAAAAGGCTTGTACCGGTACTTCACCCTCGACCTGGTTATTTTGATTCCCGTTTGGTTGAACCAGGTCCATTTGCTTTGCTAACTGACCAGGGTGTCTTGCTAATCTATAATGCGAGTAATACAATTAATTACAATGACAAGCAACTTCCGAAATTCACCTATGCTGCCGGGCAGGCGTTGTTTGATAAAAACGCACCATATAAACTGCTAGACAGATCAGACTCTTATTTCATAAAACCGGAAAAGGATTATGAACGCATTGGAGAAGTCAATGAAGTATGTTTCGTGGAAGGTCTTGTTTATTTCAAAGAAAAATGGTTTTTGTATTACGGGACAGCAGATTCCAAAATAGCCGTTGCTGTAAAATGAAAATGGCACAATTGATATCAAACCATTTCATAAAGTTCGTCAAGTGTATGTTTTTCGGCCAGTTCTTTCAGATCATTGATTCCTGAGCTAAAATTCTCTTTAATCTTATTCTTTATAAAAGGAAACATCAACCTGCTGAAAATATTCGATGGTTCCATGTATATTTTTGTTGAAAGTAAGGTACCCGAATCAACCGGAGTCAAGGTATGGTATGTATTGACTCTTTTCATTAATGGAATGTCTTCAGTTTGTTCACCATACACCCACTTCCCTTTTGTACCTGCATCCCTCAAGGATTCAAAATTGATTTTCTGGTTGTTTATAACACAAGTATGCCTGGTGCCATTCTGATTAATTTCATTTTTATTAAAGTCAATCTCCTGGAGAGCTTTGGTCCATAATCTTCTGAAGTTAAAATTTGTCAGCAGTTCGTAAATATCAAGAGTTTTTGTATTGATTTGAGTTTCAAATTCTATCATCATGGGGTTATTTATATTATCAACCACTATTTCCGGCAATTCAGGTAATTCACTCTTCATGAAAGAAATGCTCTTGTAGACATATTCTACTTCCCCGATATGATCGTATGTATCAGACAGCAAATGCCAATCATCCTCAATGTTCCCTGACAGTTTTTCCAATAGAGCTTTTGTGATTAAAAGGTACTCATCTGATGGAACCTTGTTCTTTAAAAGTCGATGTACGGTGATGACACTTTCACCTATCGGCTTTTGTTTGCCTTTTACATGTATAAAATCAAATTCACCGCCATGCACCACGAATTTTAATTCCATTGATTCTGCTGTGGTACAGGCGCCGCATTGACATATCCGGCGATTTTCATATAATCTCAAATGCTGGTGAAAAGAGAGAAATATTCTCTTCACCTGGTGGATCAGTTCATCTAATGAAGGAATATTTCGGAGCTTGTAAAAGAATAAAGCATCACCTTCGATTTCAGCCAATTCCAAACCCAGCTCATTGGCATCGATCATAATTTCCATTAATTCTGAAATGATATGCTGACTGTGCTTTATTTCTGTCTGATGAATAAAGTCAGTAAACCCGCTGATATCAGGAATAAATAACAAGGAAAGCTTTGATTCTGTCATGGGGCATATTGGTTCTGAGGGGTTTGGGATATAATGTCAAGATAGGCAAAAAGCAAATGAATTCAATGCGCTTTATTTTAAGGGAAATTAAATATCATCCAACTCTTCACCTGTTAGTTAAAATTTTCAATGTTTCGGTTTTAATGAAATATGGGGTGAATCCATTATCTTGTAATACTTCATCATCATCTAACCGGCATGAATAATTACCCTGAAGATCCCTTATCAGCACACCAGATCAGACCCAGGTTCCAGATCGATATCGATTCTGGTATAAAGGAGATTGAAGACAAAATAAAAGATGCATTACAAGAAGAAGATGCGACTTGTCTCGGAAGAGTTGATCATGGCTTTGTCAGATTAATGCTGCCATATGAAGATCAGCATTATTGGTCTCCTCAACTTTCCCTGAACCTTCTTGAAAATGGAGACAAAACGCATATCAGGGGATTGTATGGCCCCAGTCCATCGGTCTGGACAATGTTTATATTTTTCTATGCTTTGATTGGTCTTGCTATTTTGGTTATATTAATATTTGGCACTTCATACATATCCCTGGATCAGTCAGGAGCGATTCTCTGGCTCATTCCTGTACTTGTCCTCATATTTGCGAGTCTTTACCTCGTTTCTTTTTTTGGACAGAGACTGGGACATGACCAGATCGTTATACTTCATAACTTTCTTGAAAAAACGCTTGAGATAAAATTTGAAGACAAGGCTATTGATTGATATAAAAAGTGTAATTGCAGTTACATTTAAACCAAACAATTCTCCTTTATTTGCAGTTGATATAATTCTAAGTAACAGCTTGAAACTTAATTTGATTCTAATTAGTTATGGAAAGCAAACAACTTAACGGCTTCAATAAAATGAAGGAAGAAGATTTGATAAAGGTAAGTGTGATTGATCGTGAAGGTAAAGTCCACGAATATGAAGCACCTACTGACATGGGTTTGAACTTAATGGAGCTCTGCCAGGCAAATGATCTTCCGGTTGAAGGCACGTGTGGAGGTATGGCACTTTGCGCATCCTGTCACTGTTATGTCCTCTCGAATCATGAATTGGATGAACCGAGTGAGGATGAAGAAGACATGCTTGATCAGGCTTTCTTTGTGGAAGATAATTCCAGGCTCGGATGCCAGATACGTCTGACACAAAACCTTGATGGCATGGAAATCAAATTAGCCCCGGTATCTGAATAAAAGTTAGTTTGTTGAATTTAATCGATAGGATCTCCGGTTTCTTCAATTGTGGATATCTTCAGAAAATGATAGATCGGACTCAATCCAAATAACACAGTGAAACCGAGGTATATTGAAATGATAAAGCAAAAATTAGTCAGGTACCCCGGTATTTCAAAGCCCATTAATGTAAAGCCCAATAACAGGTCCATAGCCACAAACCTGATAATCCTGTCTACCACACCTACATTTTTTGTCATTTTGGAGATACATTTTAATAAGCCTAAAATAGTTATTTTCCATTTGCAATTTGTAAACTTTGTCTTTCTGTTGATTTTGAATATTTATAATTAAGTCAATAGCATATAATCTGCCTATGACCCAGGTCCTTGAAAATGAGGAGTTAGAAATAGTATCCAAAGAGACTTGCTACCATTGTGGGGAATCAAACCAGGGTCATCCTATTGAATTAGATAATAAATTTTTCTGCTGTGAAGGCTGTAAAATGGTCTTCAGCATACTGTCGGAAAATAATCTCTGTAATTATTATGACCTGAATTCTGCTTCAGGCGTTTCACAGAAAAGTGTTAACCCAAAAGAATACTCTTTTCTTGATGACCAGGATGTGATAGACAAGCTTATCGATTTCACAGATGGCGAAAAGACGAAAGCCAGGTTTTATATTCCACAAATTCATTGTTCTTCCTGTCTTTGGTTACTTGAGAACCTTTACAGCCTCAAAGAAGGCATAATGCATTCCAGGGTTGATTTCCTTAAAAAAGAAGTCACGTTCATCTTCTCTGACAAGCACTTGACCCTGAGGTCTCTTGTTGAACTGCTTGCTAGTATTGGTTATGCCCCATATATCCAGTTAAATGATCTTGAAGATGATAAAAGGCCGATCACAGACAAGTCATTATTCTATAAATTAGGACTTGCAGGATTTGCATTTGGAAATATCATGTTATTCAGTTTTCCGGAATACCTTGGATTAGCGCATTCTTCTGAATCTGCATTTAATGCATTCTTTGCATGGGCAAACCTTATACTGATTCTTCCTGTCATCTTATATAGTGGTCAGGATTACCTGAGGTCGGCATATCAGGGATTGAAGCACGGTCACCTGAATATCGATGTTCCCGTTTCATTGGGTATACTGGCACTTTTTTTCAGAAGTGCCTATGAAATTGTAAGTGGCATTGGTCCGGGATATCTTGATTCATTGGCTGGGCTGATCTTCTTTTTGTTGATTGGAAGATGGTTTCAACAAGTCACTTATGCAAGGATAAGTTTCGACAGGGATTTTAAATCCTATTTCCCGATTGCTTGTACTGTTATCCGGGATGATAAAGAGCAGCAGTTAAGTCTTGATAAGTTGAAAGCAAAAGACAGGGTTCTTGTAAAACATGGTGAATTAATCCCTGCCGACGGATACCTGGTCAGGGGAAAAGCTATGATCGATTACAGCTTTGTCACCGGGGAATCTGCGCTGATCTCAAAAAATGAAGGTGATATATTATACGCCGGTGGGAAGCAAATGGGTAGTGTTATCGAATTGGTTGTCAGCAAAAAGGTATCAAACAGTTATCTCACGGAATTATGGAATGATCCGACATTTAAAAAGGAAGAAAATGAAGGTGAAGTGAACGTTTTGGCGGACAAGGTCGCAAGGTTCTTTACTATTGTGATTCTGGTAGTTGCATTCAGTACCCTTTTTTACTGGATCCGGATAGATATGAGTACAGCCATCAATGCATTCACCTCGGTATTAATCATTGCCTGCCCCTGTGCAGTTGCACTATCGATTCCATTTACCTTTGGGAATGTACTCAGGATCTTTGCCCGCTCAAATATTTATTTAAAGAATATCCAGGTTATTGAAAAGCTGGCTGATATAAATCACCTCGTATTTGATAAAACAGGTACCATTACAAATGTACATTCCGTAAATATGGACTTCGAAGGAGACGCACTTTCAAAAGAAGAAAAAAAGATGATCTTCAGTATTGTTCGTAATTCAAATCATCCTTTGAGCAGACAATTATACAAATTCCTGGAAGGCAAAGAATACTATGAACCTGCACAATTCAATGAACTTGAAGGCAAAGGATTGACAGCTTCATTTAATAACCGAAACATCAGAATTGGATCCGAGAATTTCATTACCGGTAATTCGAACAACCATGATCCTCTGTCCAGTAGTATTTTTATAGAAATAGACGGAAGACTCAAGGGTAAATATCTCATTAGGAATAATTACAGGAAAGGCTTGTCAATGGTTATCGACAAACTTAAGTCAATTGGTGAATTATCTCTGATCAGCGGTGATAATAATAGCGAATCAAAAAATGTGGAACATTATTTTGGAAAATCATCCAGGCTTTTCTTTAATCAAAAACCTGTAGACAAACTGAATTACCTGAAAAACCTCAGACACTCGGGAAATAAGGTCTCCATGATTGGTGATGGCCTGAATGATGCAGGTGCCCTGACAGAGAGTGATGTAGGTATAGTGATTACTGAAAACACGAGTAATTTCACGCCGGCCTGCGATATTATCATGGACGCAAATCAGTTTCACAAGCTTCCTTTAATCTATAATTTTGCTCAAACCAGTATTCGTATTGTACTATTTTCATACCTGATTGCACTTATCTATAATGTGGTAGGCTTATCGTTTGCCGTTCAGGGTTTATTATCGCCGGTAATAGCTGCCATACTCATGCCATTGAGTTCTATTACAATAGTTTTATTCGGTGTTGGCCTAAGTTCTTATCTCGCAAGACAGAAAAATCTGGTCTAAAGTTAATTCATTGACGAAGGTCATATATGAATATTTTGTCATATAGTGACAATCAAATACCTTTCGTCCATGTTGGTTTCAGGATTAATTAAATATTTTTTATCGACTGTCACAATAATTAATGATGATATATATCATTGAAAATATTGACATATGTCGCTTGAAAAATAAAAGATGAAACCTACTTTTAGGCCATATTTTTAAATATGTATATCATATTATTGCTTATCGTGATCAGTCTCGTCGTTGCCCTTGGTTTTCTTGTGGCTTTTTTCTGGGCGGTAAAAAGTGGACAGTACGATGATGATTACACTCCTGCCATAAGGATTTTATTCGATGATGAAAAAGCAGAGAAAAAATGAGTCGAATACTTAATATCTTGAATCATTACGCCTTGATTATCAAGGATATAATATATAGAAGGACGCTTAATTTAAACGGTAACATTAACTCTAATTGACGATAAAACTGACTATTTATGTCGACTACAGTAGAACATTTTAAATATGACAATGCCATTGTAAGAAACTTTGCTCTGGCAACGATTATTTTTGGAGTCATCGGGATGTTGGTAGGATTGCTTATTGCACTTCAACTGGTCTTCCCTGTATTAAATTTTGAATTGCCATACACGACATTTGGCCGATTAAGACCACTACATACCAATGCGGTGGTATTTGCATTTGTCGGTAATGGAATTTTCACGGGTGTTTATTACTCACTTCAGCGACTATTGAAAGCACCGATGTATTCAAAGTTCCTGAGTAATTTCCATTTCTGGGGTTGGCAATTAATTATTCTTGCTGCTGCCATTACCCTTCCATTGGGTTATACCAGCAGTCATGAGTATGCTGAACTGGAATGGCCAATTGACATCGCAATTGCTGTTGTATGGCTTGCATTCGGATGGAATATGATAGGTACAATCCTCAAAAGAAGAGAGACGCACCTTTATGTTGCAGTTTGGTTTTACATCGCAACATTTATTACTGTTACACTTCTTCATGTATTCAACAACCTGGAGATTCCTGTAAGCATCATGAAATCCATTCCTGTATTTGCAGGTGTCCAGGATGCATTGATTCAATGGTGGTATGGTCATAATGCTGTTGCATTCTTCCTTACAACATCATACCTGGGTTTGATGTACTATTATTTGCCAAAAGCGGCAAACAGACCAGTTTATTCATATAAATTATCTGTAATACATTTCTGGGCCCTCATATTCATTTATATATGGGCCGGTCCTCACCATTTATTATATACTTCATTACCTGATTGGGCTCAGTCATTGGGCATGGTATTCTCATTGATGCTGATTGCGCCTTCCTGGGGTGGTATGTTAAACGGTCTATTGACACTCAGGGGTGCCTGGGACAGGGTTAGAAATGATCCTATCCTGAAATTTATGGTCGTAGCCGTTACAGCTTACGGTATGTCAACTTTTGAAGGCCCGATGATGTCTATCAAATCATTCAATGCTATCACGCACTATACAGACTGGACAATTGGTCATGTTCACGTAGGTGCTCTTGGATGGAATGGAATGTTAACCTTTGGTGTACTTTACTGGTTGATCCCAAAAATATATAACACGAAAATCTATTCCGTAAACCTTGCCAATATTCACTTCTGGCTTGGAACACTGGGAATTATCTTCTATGCTATACCTCTTTATTGGGGTGGTGTGACACAACAATTGATGTGGAAACAATTTACGCCAGACGGATTCCTTCAGTATCCAAACTTCCTTGAAACGGTGACACAAATTATTCCTATGTATGGTATCCGTGCGATTGGAGGTACATTGTACTTTGTCGGGTTGATCCTGATGGTATATAATGTTTTCAAGACTATGGCTGCAGGAACCTTCTCCAAAGAAGAAGAAGCTTCAGCTCCAGCAAGAGTGAAAAATTATGTACAACATAAAGGTGAATACTGGCACAGATGGATTGAAAGAAGAGCTGTCTTGCTAACTTTCCTTTCATTGATCGCAGTTGCGATAGGAGGACTAATCGAGATCGTACCTATGATCCTTGTTGACAAGAATGTACCAAAGATTGAAACAGTTCAGCCTTATACCCCGCTTGAACTTGAAGGTCGTGACATTTATATCCGTGAAGGATGTGTGGGATGTCACTCACAGATGATTCGTCCCTTCCGATCAGAAACGGAGAGATATGGCGAGTTTTCCAAATCCGGAGAATTCATTTATGACAGGCCATTCCTTTGGGGATCCAAAAGGACAGGACCGGATCTTCACAGGATCGGTGGCAAATACTCTGATTTATGGCATTATAATCATATGCTCGATCCGGAAAGTATGTCTCCAGGGTCGATCATGCCACCTTATCCGTGGTTGTTAACAGATGATCTGGATGCTTCTACTATTGGCAGGAAAATCGAAGTGTTGCATATGCTGAACACGCGATACCCGGAAGGATATGCTGATCAGGCCATGGATGATTTGACAAAGCAGGCAAAAGAAATTGCAGAAGCATTGAGAACAGATGGAGTTGAACAGGAAGGTCTTGAGAACAAGGAAAT
>JAHHJO010000567.1:0-2686 GCA_018680275.1 Bacteroidia bacterium | reverse complement strand
GAATGGTAGTTTGATACGCATTCTGTTCAGAAAGTAGTCTGTGTTTTCAGACCAAAGGCCGGAAATAAGAAAAATAAAGAAGATTCCAGTGACCGCTAAATAGTATTTGTTATTTAAAAACCGACCAAACTTTTCCTTCAGATTACCGTCCCATAATGCGCCCACAAGGAAAAAGATCATACCCAGGCTGATCATAAACCTGGAATAAAGCAATCCGATACTTAATACCAGGAATGCAAACTGGAATATATAGACCGACTGATTTTGCCTGGTATTCAAAATACTAATCCTGGTGATTTGCTTTGGCGATAAAATGAGGATTTAATAGGTTTTCCTTATTGTAAACTACAGGGTCGTCCGTTCCAGCAATCAATACTTTACCTCCTGATTCTTCAAGAATAATTTGAGCTGCTGCGGTGTCCCATTCCATTGTGGGTGCAAGACGCGGATAAATATGAGCACCGCCCGAAGCAAGAATTAAGAATTTAAGGGAACTGCCTTTGGAAACTTTTATCGGTTCATTGTAAGCATCGATAAAAGAGGCTGTAGCTTCATTTAAATGAGACCTTGAACATACGATACCAAGTCCAGCTTCTGAATTTGAATAGCTGTTTGCTTTGAGCCCGGTTCTTTGGCCATTGGTTATTTTGGTAGCGCCCTGACCTTCTATCGCATAATAGCATTCTTCCAGTGCTGGTGCGTAAACGACCCCGGCAATGACCCTGTTATTTTTTATAAGGGCGATATTCACTGTAAATTCACCGTTCCTTTTAATAAATTCTTTAGTGCCATCCAGGGGGTCAACCATCCACAAGTATTCAAAATCCTTTCGCTCTTCAAACGGGATGGATTTATTTTCTTCTGAAACAATAGGCCAAACCGGATCAAGTTGATTCAGACCATTACAAATAATTTCATTGGCCTCCCTGTCAGCTATAGTTAATGGAGAATTGTCTGCTTTTGCATCTACCTGGAAATCTTCCTCATTATTGTAAATATCCATGATTCGATTTCCTGCTTCTATGGCAATTGTTACCACTCTTTCTATTGATTCTTCGAGTTTTATCATTAAAAATTTATTAGGTGATGAATTTGGATGCAAAAATAGATATTATGTCAAGCTTTCATATTGTTATCTCAATTAGCTTTAACAAGAAATCAACACCTGGAATTCCCGATGTATTACTTAATCTTTTTTAAGGAGGCTTTTTGGAAGGCAGCCAATTGGTAGCTGGAGACTACAGGAATAGTATCACTTTCAAATATTTCCCCGCCAGTTATATTTCCAGGCTTCTGTATTGAGACATAAAAAAGAATATCAATTCCTCCCTGAACACGCTCGTAATCAACAGTTAAATCTGTCCCTTTAACAGAAAACTTACTCACCAGGTGATTGTGCCTGTGGTATGCATCGAGTTTTATGCTGTTAAATTCGTCAAGGACATAATATCCACGTTCCGGATCTATAGATTCCAGACCATAATTCCGGATGTCATTTTCACCATAAATCATTATCCATGGATAAAATCCTTCTTTATCAGGATTTGCAATCTGAAGTTTCATTTCAATCTGGGTAGTATCAGTTGGTCCCCTGTATATTATTAAATCACCTTCATAAATGCCGATCCAGTCCAGCGGAAAGTCAAATACATCATTTCTTTCTATTACGGGAAGGGTAAGCCCCGCGGTTTTATCTCCGATTTTACATGCATGAAAAAGCAAGATTGATAAAATAATGAAGAGGTAAAATCTAGGCATAAATCATTAATATTGTATTGTTAAAATATTAAACAAAAAAATAATATGAAATATTTATGCAATATATATGTAGTGGTTTTCATATTATTATTTTCGTGTCATCAACTTTTTGCCCAGAATTATTTTCAGCAGAAAGTTGATTTTGAAATAAAAGCAAAACTTGATACAATCAGTAAATTACTGGTAGCTGATTGTAAAATCATTTATACAAACAACTCTTCAGAGACTTTAGAGAAGATTTATCTTCATTTATGGTGGAATGCACTTTCAGATAAAAAGTCTCCTTATGCCAGTCAGAAACTGGAACGCTCATCCTACGATTTTCATTTCTCTAAGAGCACCCGAATGGGAGGGTACAGAAAATTACTTATCGCCCAGAATAACAAATTGCTTGAAACAAGTATATACAATTATCGGGGAAAAACGACCCCTGATATACTTGTCATTCATTTAAAAGAGCCTTGTGCTCCAGGTAAGAAAATAGTTATTGATGTTGAATACGAATTGGGAATACCATACAGGTTCTCAAGATTTGGTTACCAGGATAATGTTTACAACTTCACTCAATGGTATCCAAAACCCGCAGTCTATGATAAAAGTGGTTGGCACCCGATGCCATATCTTGACATAGGTGAATTCTATTATGACTTTGGTGACTATAAGGTCGAAATAGATATTCCGGCAGGGCTTGAAATGGCTTCAACAGGCGTTGTTTCAAATACCAGATTAAAGGATGACAGGAAGTCAATAACAATCAATGCTTCAGATGTGACTGACTTCGCATTTTTTATTTCTCCTGATTTTATAAAAGAGGAAAGGAATATCGAAATAGATAAGAGGACAATACAATTGAGTGTTTATAAACGAAAAGGCAATCAACAGTGGGATAATGCACTGGATTACCTTGAAAGAGCCACACTTTTTTATG
>JAHHJO010000032.1:0-17255 GCA_018680275.1 Bacteroidia bacterium | reverse complement strand
TTCCGGTCTCATTGCACAGAACAGTTTTTCACTGGATGAAGCCATTGAATATGCGATCAGCCATTCCAACAATATGAAACTGGCAAGGCTGGAAGTAGAAAAAGCCAACTCACAAATCATTGAGTACAGGGCGATAGGATTACCACAGGTCGATGCTGCCCTGGAATATCAATATTATTTTGAAGTACCGGTCAGCCCTGTGGAGGATTTTGTGACGCCAGCTGTCTATGGTGTTCTTGCACAGGAATTCCAGGAGATCGAGCCATTCCAGGGTCAACCAGAGACTTTTGAATTTTCAATTTTCCGTAAGAACAATCTATCTGCAAGAATTGATGCCCGATGGCTTGTACTTGACGGATCTTACTTTTCAGGTTTGAAAGCTGCCAAAATGTTCCGGGAACTCACCCGTAAAACGATTGATGTCAGTGAAGAGGATATTCGTGCTAATGTCACAAAAGCCTACATGAATACTCTGATTGCCGGCGAGAGAAAGGATATCATTCGCAAGAACATTAGCAATATTGAAGATGCGCTAAGTGATACAAGAGCATTTTATGAAAATGGGTTCATGGAAAAACTTGACGTTGAGAGACTTGAACTGACACTGGAAAATCTGAAAACCGAATTCGAAAAAACGGATCAGTTGATCGATCTTGGTTTGAATTTGCTCAAATTCCAGATGGCCTAGCCCATTAATGAAAGAATCGTATTTACTGAAGATCTGGACATCATGGTTGACAGGATAAGTATTGAAGATGTCAACCTGGATGAAGAAATCGACTATTACAAAAAAGCAAGATATGAAGAGATCATTCTTGGAAAAGAAATTAATCAACTGAATCTTGAAAGATTGAAAAGAGGATACTACCCCAGCCTTTCTGCTAAAGCAAGTTTCAGTGAATCTCTGCAGAGAGAAAAGCTGACCGATGAAAATGAAATAGGCTGGATCCCTACAGGATCAGTCAGCCTGGGTATTAATGTCCCAATATTTGACGGACTTATGAAAAAGGGGCAAATCCAGCAGGCAAAGATTGTAATCGACCAGATTGAGATACAGAAATCAGAATTTGAAAGAGCTGTAAATCTGCAGGTGTCCAACTCAAGGCTTCAATATATAAATGCCAGGAAGACACTTCAAAGCAGGAAAAGATCACTGGATATTGTCCAGAGAATCTACGAAAAGACTATGATCAAATTTAATGAAGGTGTAGGATCAAGTGTTGAAGTCACCCAGGCTGAAAATCAGCTTTATGATGCACAGGGCAATTATATTGTCGCACTGTATGATCTGCTAATTGCAAAAACAGATCTTGATATCGCCCTTGGAAATATTTAAAACAACTTATAGAAAACATAAATGAAAAAAATAATCATCACTTCAGTAATCCTTGTGCTAGTAGCGATAATAGCCTGCAACAAACAAGACGTAAAAATTCCGGATGACCTGGAATCAAAGAAGACACTGCTTGCTGATAAAAAATCAGAATTGAGAGACCTGCAGCGTTTGATCAACGATCTCAGCGACCAGGTCAAAGCCATGGAACCAAATAAGGAAAAGGATCCTATCCCTGTAACTTCACAAAAGATCAATGAAAAGGAATTTAGAAGATACATCGATGTACAAGCCAATGTTTTAGCCGACGATATTGTCAATGTTTCATCAGAAGTAGGTGGCCAGATTACCAAACTCTTCGTCGATGAAGGTCAATACGTTTCGAAAGGAAAACTGATCGCGGTAACAGATATGCAGTCCCTGGAGAACCAGATCGCTGAAATTGAGACATCTCTATCCCTGGCTTCCAATGTTTTCGAAAGACAAAAAAGACTCTGGGATCAGAATGTTGGATCTGAAATCCAATACATTGAAGCAAAGAGCAATAAGGAATTACTGGAAAAATCTTTGAATACCATGAAGAACCGCCTTGCAAAAAAGAATGTATATGCCCCGATCAGTGGCATCGTTGATGTCCAATTCCTGGAACAGGGTGAAATGGCTTCCCCCGGGATGCCTATCGTTCAGATCTTGAATACCAGCAAGGTCAAGATCAAAGCAAACCTCCAGGAATCCCTGCTTGGAAAGATAAAGAAAGGAGATGTGGTAGATATTTATTTCCCAGCCCTCGACAAGTCCATAAAGAGAAAAGTTTCCTTAATTGGAAGAACCATTGATCTGAATAACAGGACCTTCAGTATAGAAATCAATACCTCAAGCGAAAATGGTGTACTGAAACCGAATCTTCTTGCCCAGGTGAGCATAAACGATTATACCCTTGAAAATGCAATTGTAATACCACTTGCTATTGTAAAGGAAGAAGTTTCAGGGGAAAAATTCGTCTACGTCATCTCCGAAGAAAACGGGAAAGCAATTGCAAAAAAATCATATATCGAAATCGGTGAAAGCGACGAGGGTTATGTAGTTGTTGAAAATGGAATTGATGACGGCGATGAAGTTGTTGTGGCCGGGGGAGAAAGTCTTTCAGATAACGACCCCGTTTCAGTTCGTAATAATATCGAAACAATCAACTAAGAACAATGAGCGAAACAATCAAAAAACTGTACAGGGAATTCAAGCTCAGCAGTGTTGCCGTTGATAATGCAACCAGTGTATTCCTTCTGACTTTCATGATTCTTCTTTTTGGTATCCAGAGTTACCAGAATATGCCCAAGGAGCAATATCCTGATGCTTCCTTACCCACCGTCTTTATCAATACCCCATATTTTGGAAATTCAGCAGAAGAAGTAGAAAACCTGGTTACGCGGCCTCTCGAAAAAGAAATTAATTCCATAACGGGTATTAAAACGCTCAGGTCTACATCCATCCAGGACTTTTCGGTTCTTATAGCTGAATTCGATTCAGATATGGAAATCGATGATGCTGTCAGAAAAACCAAGGATGCCGTCGATAAAGCAAAATCAGAACTTCCGGGTGACCTGGATGAAGACCCTTCTGTGGAAGAAATAAACTTTGCAGAAATTCCAATTGTCACGGTCAATGTTTCTGGCCAGTATAACATGGATGATCTCAGGAAATATGCTGAATACCTGGAAGACAAAATTGAAGAGATCAAGGAAGTGTCAGATGTCCAGTTAAAAGGTGCACTGGATCGGGAAGTAAAAATTAATGTCGACCTGATTAAAATGCAGTCTCTTAAACTGAATTTTAATGATATAGAAACGGCGATAGCTCGCGAGAATGTAACCATGTCAGGAGGAGAATTGATCAATAATGAAAGCAGACGTGCCTTGAGAGTTGTAGGTCAGTTTTCAAAGGTTGAAGAAATCTCCAACCTTATAGTAAAAGCGGAGTTTCAGAAACCAATCTACCTTAAAGACATCGCAGAAGTCAAATATGCCTTTGAAGAACGTGTCTCATATGCACGATCGGACGGATTGCCTGTGATTGCACTTGATGTAATCAAAAGAAGCGGTGAAAATCTTCTGTCTACCGCTGACAAATTAAAAATTGTCATTGCAGAGGCTGAAAAAACATTGCCGGAAGGACTGGAAGTCAGCCTGTTCAATGATCTTTCAGTATATACCCGAAATGAAGTAAATAACCTTGAAAACAGCATTATTTCAGGTGTAATACTTGTCATACTTGTACTTCTGTTTTTCCTGGGTTTAAGAAATGCACTATTTGTTGGTCTCGCTATACCCCTGTCCATGCTTACAGGTATTCTTATACTTCATGTCTTCGGAGTCATCATGAATATCGTTGTGCTTTTCTCCCTGATACTTGCACTTGGTTTGTTGGTGGATAATGCCATTGTAGTGGTTGAAAATATTTATCGCTACATGCAAAATGATTATGAACATCATGCTGCAGCTAAATATGGTGCCGGTGAAGTAGCATGGCCTATTATTGCTTCTACAGCGACTACCCTGGCAGCATTTCTTCCATTGATTTTCTGGCCCGGGATGATGGGTGTCTTTATGAAGTATATGCCAATAACGCTGATCATCGTATTGTCCTCTTCCCTTTTTGTAGCCCTGGTAATAAACCCGGTTTTTACAAGCAGGTTTATGAAGATTGATATTAAAAGCACCGATCAGAATCTGGCAAAAAGAAAAACCAGGAATGTGATTACAGGTTTCATCCTGATGATTTCTCTTGCCGGAATAGCACATGTAGCAGGCGTGGATTGGATGAGAAATTTGCTTTGTATTGCAGCCCTCATATCCATTCTGAATCATTTTGTATTAAGACCGGCTTCATTTGGATTCCAGAACAGGCTCCTTCCCCTGCTTGAAAAATTCTATAATCATTTTATACGGATTGCTCTTAAAGGAAAAAATGCCTTTCTCACATTGATCGGAACAATTATATTATTGTTTGTTGCCGCATTTATCTTTGTTGCAAGTCAACCCAAGATTGATTTCTTTCCTGAAGCGGATCCATTATACATTAATATATTCGTAGATCTGCCCATCGGCAGTGATATAGAAGCTACAAACAAGATCGTAAGGGATTTAGAGTCAAAAATTGAAAAAGTCATCGAACCCAACAAGCATATTGTGGAAGCTGTATTAACACAAATTGGTGAAGATACCACAGATCCAAATACACCTCCGGAACCAGGTGTCACTCCCAACAAAGCCAGGATAACAGTTGCATTCCTGGAATATAAGGATAGAGACGGCATATCAACAAAAAGCATCATGGAGGAGATCAGGAGTGAGATTCTAGGTAGTCCCGGCGTAAAAATTTCAGTATCTCCAAATGCAGGAGGACCGCCGACCGGAAAAGCAATCAATCTTGAAATCATTGGTCCTGAGATCGACAGCCTTCTTGTCATATCAGATAAACTGATCAAACATATTAATGCACAAAATATTCCCGGTATTGAAGAACTAAAAGCTGATACAGAATTGGCTAAACCGGAAGTACTGGTCAATATCGATCGAGGTTCAGCCCGACGATATAATGTAAGCACAGGTCAGATCGCTAGTGCATTAAGAACCTCTGTATTTGGAAAAGAGGTTTCGAAATTTAAAGTTGGAGAAGATGAATACCCGATCATGGTCCGATTGAACGAACAATACCGAAACAGTATCGGGGATCTGATTAATCAGAAAATCACCTTTATGGACCAGAATTCAGGTAAAATCCTCCAGGTACCAGTATCATCTGTCGCTGATATCGAATACTCATCTACCTATAATGCGATCAGACGTAAAAACACAGATCGAGTCGTCACGATTTCATCAAATGTTCTTGAAGGATATAATGCAAATGAAATCAATTCAGAAATAGGGAAGATCATGCTGGATTATGATTTACCAAATACTTACAGCTATGATTTCACTGGAGAACAGCAACAACAGGCAGAGGATACCGCTTTTCTGAGTACAGCATTTATGGTAGCACTTTTTGCAATATTCATTATCCTGGTGACACAGTTTAACAGCATAATTTCACCGTTCATTATAATCCTGTCTGTCGTATTTAGTACAATAGGGGTATTCCTTGGATATGCGGCAAGTGGAAATGATATCACCATAATTTTTACAGGTGTAGGTATTATTTCACTTGCAGGAATTGTTGTCAACAATGCGATCGTTTTGATCGATTATATCAATTTATTAATCCAAAGGAAACGTGAATCACTGGGAATGGATTCACCATCAGGCTTGTCACGGGAAGTGGTCAAAGACCTGATTATAGAAGGAGGTGCTACGAGGCTCAGACCAGTGCTTTTAACAGCTATTACTACAGTTTTGGGATTGATCCCGTTGGCAATAGGATTTAACTTTAACTTTTTCTCCTTTGTGAGTGAATTGGATCCCAAGTTTTTCCTGGGAGGTGATAATACGGCACTTTGGGGACCAATGGCATGGACTATTATTTATGGAATTATTTTCGCCACATTCCTGACTCTTGTTGTCGTTCCTGCCATGTACTGGCTGGCTTATAATGCAAAAATGAACCTGATGAAAAGTTTGAATAAATCAGGCTAAAAATAAATGACCTATGGATAAACTGAAATATACCAGAAAAGAATATACCGCTGATCTGACACTTGACAAAAACATCCTGGCAGCAGATCCCATTGTACAATTTGAAAGATGGTACCAGGATGCAGAAAAGACAGGGATCACTGAACCAAATGCAATGACCCTGGCTACAGTATCAGAAGATGGAAAACCATCAGCGCGCATGGTATTACTAAAAGGGTTCAGTCAAACAGGTTTTACCTTTTATACGAATTATGGTAGTAAAAAAGCCATTGAAATACAGGACAATCCAATGGTAACATCCGTATTCTGGTGGAAAGAACTCGCAAGGCAGGTCAGAATAGAAGGTGTCGCAGAAAAAGTGGATTATGATACTTCTTTAAGTTACTTCCATTCCAGGCCGAGAGGCAGTCAGATTGGTGCATGGGCCTCTCCACAAAGTAAGGTGATCACGAAACCGGACCTGGAAACAAGATGGAAAGAAGTCGAAGAAAGATTTGAAAATCAAGATGTACTTCCTCTTCCAGAATTCTGGGGAGGATATATGATAAAACCCTTTATTATTGAATTCTGGCAAGGTCGCGAGAACAGGTACCATGACCGCTTCAGGTACCAGCATTCAGATGACGGTCACTGGACACTGGACAGGATAGCACCTTGATCAGAATAAACTTGTGATTTCCCTCATTGAACATAAATGATGATCATCGTGCTCTGCGCTGAAATATGCCAGGTCAATTGGTCGCATCGGGATCAATAACCGGGGATGTACGGCTGAATAATTATGGTCTTCCGCTTTCATATCAGAAAATTCTGATATGAAGATCAGGCGTTGTTCTGAAAACTCGCCTATAAGCTCTTTGATTGGAACCTCATTGTGGTTTGATGAATATGTTCGTTTATTTGACATATCCGCTCCAGTCAGTTTGTCTTTTCGATGCTTAAGCTCCATTATTCTTTTTATATGCAGGAATTCCAGATCATAAAGATGTCCAACATGCTCCTTGATACTCCATTTGGCATCGGGTTTTAATTGGAGTTGATCTTCACTCAATGATCCGCAAAGATCCTCCATCCTTGCTTTTGTACCATGCAATCTTTCAATAACATTAAAAAGCCAGCCTGCCGGTAAATCCAATGTGAACTTCCTATCCACCCAGGGTGTCCTGTTCATGTCAAATACTTTTAGGTAAAATACTCAACAATAACATAGCTGTCAAATTTCACATTAGTAAAATTTGTCAGACCTTAAGCTTTTGTAATATAATTAAGCGCCTTGTAATTCGGGAAGAGGATGCAGAAGGTTGTCCCTGATTTGAACGATTTTTTCAAAGTTATTAGCTACAATCATCCTTGCAAATCCTATCAATGATCTATTACTTAAAACCCTGACGTATGCAGGCATAAGTAATGATAGCCTGGTATTGATATTACCCAATACGAGGGGATCCTTGTAGTTTTTATTCTTCGTGGTTATCAACTTAGATTTTTTAGGTCTGATATATACCCTATCCTTGGATATCAGATCGGTATACTTGCTGATACAATCAATATTGAATTGCCTGATCTCAATCAGTATCTCGATCAGTTCATTATCGATATCACTTGATGACACGATATCCAGGTACTCCTGAAAGTCTGTATGATGAAGCAACAGATCATTCAGTATGGCTCCCTGTGTGATTTGGTTTCTAGATTTGGTTTCCATAATCTACTCAATTTCAGGTTGATACATATAATTTTATTACAATATAAACGATTAATTTGTTCATAATGTATATTGATTGTTAATATTTTATGATGAAAAGGCTTGAAAATGTCCTGAAATAGGTGGATTTGATACTATTTGTGCCTTCTTTTCCGAGCTATTTGGTTTGATTTTGACCTGATAATTCTGGCTTTGTGTTGCTTTTTTTGTTTGTCAAGCAGTTTTTCTATTAAGTCAGGTCTACCCCAATTGGTCAGTTTGTCCCTGATTCTTTGATAGTTCTCTCTTTTATACCAGAAGAAGAACAAATGCTGATTCTGTTTTTGTTTTGGTGTCGTAGCGGTATATATTTCCCGTAAAGTATAAGGATGCAGTCCGGTATAAAAGATCACCGTGGCCACAGTCATTGGTGTTGGTGTAAAACCTTGTACCTGCTCCAGTTTAAAACCCATATCCCTTGTTTCTGCGGCAAGGTTAGCCATCTCTTCTTCGGTAGATCCCGGATGTGAGGATATGAAATAAGGGATTAATGGCTGATTCAGATCATGTTTTTTATTGTATTTATCATACTTCTTTTTGAAACTGTGAAAATGTTTGAAAGAAGGTTTGCGCATGACCTTAAGTGTCGCATCAGATGTATGTTCAGGAGCTACTTTGAGTCTTCCGCAAACATGCTTGCTCACCAGTTGATCCATATATTCGTCCAGGCTGTCATCATGATTCTTGTTATAGTCTTCAACCAGCAGATCATACCTGATACCGGAACTTACAAACGCCTTTTTTACTTCCGGATGATTGTCAACTTTCCTGTAAATTTTGGTCAATGGCTTATGACTGGTATCCAGGTTACTGCATACAACCGGGTGAATGCACGAAGGAGCCACACATCTGTCACAAATAGCCTGGACCTTCCCTTTCATTTTATACATATTCGCCGAAGGACCACCAAGGTCACTGATATAGCCTTTAAATCCAGGCATCCTGACAATCTCTTCTACTTCCTTTAAAATGGAATCTTCAGACCGACTGGCAACAAACTTTCCCTGGTGGGCTGATATTGTACAGAAACTGCATCCACCAAAACAACCCCTGTGCATATTTATAGAAAAACGAATCATTTCAAAAGCGGGAATCGCTCCTTTTTTGTTGTATTTGGGATGAGGTAACCGGGTATAGGGAAGATCAAACGACCTGTCGATTTCATCCTCTGTCATCGGTGGATAAGGGGGATTGATGACAAGCATATGATCTCCTACGCCCTGGAGTAATCGCTGAGCCTGTACTTTGTTCGACTCCTGTTCTATATGCTTGAAATTTGCTGCAAAGGCTCTTTTGTTCCTCAGGCATTTTTCATGAGATGACAAAGCAAGGTCTTTCCATCCATTGAGTTCTTCGATTTTCTCATGGCGAGGATGAAGAAAAGCTGTTTGTGGTACATCCCTGATCTCGTTTAGCGGCACGCCTGCTTCAATTTTTCTGACGATTTCTCTCAGGGGCATTTCTCCCATGCCATAGACCAGGAGATCTGCGCCACTCATACTGAGGATATTGGGAAATAATTTGTCTTCCCAATAATCGTAATGTGTTACTCTTCTTAATGAAGCTTCAATACCACCGAGCAAAACAGGTACGTCCGGGAATAATTCTTTGAGTATTTGACTATAAACTTTAGCAGCATAATCAGGTCTGAACCCTGCTTTTCCACCCGGTGTATAGGCATCTGTCGACCTCCTCCTTTTATTAGCCGTATAATGATTAACCATTGAATCCATACAGCCGGAAGTCACACCAAAAAAGAGTCTTGGTTTTCCGAATTTTTTAAAATCTCTCAGGTCATCCTGCCAGTTTGGTTGAGGCACTATAGCTACTTTAAGGCCCATATCTTCGAGTATCCTCCCGATGACAGCAGCGCCAAAGGCCGGGTGATCGACATAGGCATCACCGGAAATCAATACTACATCCAATTGTTCCCATCCCCGATAATCGGTTTCCTTCCTTGTAATTGGGAGCCAGTCGGATAATGGCCGTCCAGATAAAGTATTTTGCATGTTGGTCTAAAGATAATAGTAATTCAGCTAAGTAATTTCAGACTTACCCGGGAACCAGCTAAATTAATTATGAAATTGAATTCGATTTTTAATTAAACTGGAACATGAATAATCTTCTGGTTTGTTGAATTAAACATAAAACATGTATAAACTGATGGATGTTCAAAAAGTTGATCTGTTCCTCCTTACCAAGGGTAATAATTTTGAAAGTATTGACTTACCATATGTCCGGGAACAACTTATAAAAATGGATGAAGAAAAGTGGCCAAGGTTACAGGCCATGCACTTTAAAAATCCTATGGCAATGCTCATTATTTCCCTGCTAGCAGGACCCCTTGGCGTGGACCGGTTCCTGATCGGAGATATAGGATTGGGCGTGGGAAAGCTGATTACATGCGGCGGATTTGGAGTCTGGGCAATTGTTGACTGGTTCCTGATCATGCAAGCCACAAGGACAAAAAATATTGAAATGTTCAATACACTTTAATAATCGTGTCAAGAAAAAGCCTGTATACTTTTATGATTGGAGGATGGATTGCTGGTATTATCTTCCTCTTTTTACATATGAATAACTTTGGAATTCATCTCTCTGAAGGCCAGACGTTTTGCATAATTAATAATGTTTTGGGAATACCTTGTCCCTCGTGTGGTGCTACCAGGTCGGTCATTGCTATTCTGAACGGGCAATTCATCCAGGGATTATTATATAATCCAATCGGGTACCTGCTTGTTCTGCTTTTATCAAGTCCATTATGGATTATTTATGATATAATGACCACGTCTTCCGTTTTTTACAACTTTTACAGGAAAACTGAATTCATGCTTCGTCAAAAACTGGTATTATTTCCTGCTCTAATTTTAATCATTGCAAACTGGATATGGAATCTATACAAATATTTGTAGTAACTTTTTAGGTATAATCAAACATCAGATATGCCTGAAATTAATTTAACAGCTGTGATACTTGGAGGATTAATGCCGTTACTTATAGGCTATATATGGTACCATCCAAAAGTTTTCGGTGATATCCTGAGTATAATAAATCATGGTGAGATCATTAAAAAACCACATCCCCCATTGGTCTATTTCGTGACCTTTATCCTTTCAGTCCTGATTACTATGTTGATCGCTGCCATTTTGAGCACTCATGCTATTGAAGATCAGACAGCAGCTCATGGTGCTTTTCATGGATTAATGGCTTCAATATTTATGGGGATACCAACATTTGCCATTATTGCCATGTTCGAATCAAAGTCTGTAAAATATATTCTCATACATGCATTCTACTGGATGATATGTTTCGCACTTATGGGCTTTATTGTTGGTTTGCTCTGATAAGGGAACTTTATAATTTTCTAATCTGTTTTGCTATTATGTCCGCCCGAAAAACAATCCTGTCGTATATCTTGCTGACCTTTCTTGGTCTAGTCAGCTTATTCTGGTTTCCTTTTGAAGAAGCAGAACCAAACTTGTTCCAACAACAGGAAGAGATTTCTTTAATTAAGGATGGAGAAGTTTACCAGTTAGTTCTATGCTTTGATAAACCCACCATAAAAGCACTAGATTTCTTCAATCACTTTAAAAAGAAGAATATTCTGGGTTGGAATTGTTTGAACTCGATATTCAAAGCACAATCCCTGGTGTTTATCAACCACAGTCTGCAAAATTCTTACCTGGGATATTACCGAGTATTATTGCTGTCTATCCTCCCCTCCTGATCTTATGATTTTCGGGCTTAAGGCCTGCTTGTCTTCATAAGATTCTCTGATTCAAATCTCATTTAATGAAAAAATTAATACGCAAGTATGCGATCATCACATGCATCGTTATGTTTTCAATTGTAGCCTTTGACAAGAATATTGGAAAACACCTTTTAGGTCAGATGCTTAACTCACTGGGCGAAAATCAAAAAATTGAAGCGGTTGAAAAAAAGAAAAAAGTTGAAGTTGAGTACAAAATTCAATCTGATCCATTAAACCTAATACAAAGAAATATATCTAACAAAGCATAACATTCAGCCATGAAACAAATATTTACTTTTATTCTGCTATCTACGCTTTGTGCTGGCTTATCGGCACAGGGTGAAAAACCTACAAGTTTTGACGGCGACCATTTCAGCCTTGAAGGGACATTGGAATTATTCAAAAATTCCAAATCTCCTGAAGAATTCGAAAAAAATCTTAATCATGAAAATCTGTATATCAATAATCTGGATCTAAACCGGGATGGCCAGACCGATTATATCATGGTTAAAGACAATTTTACTGATAACGCCCATGCTATTGTTTTACAGGTAGCAGTCAATAAAAATGAAATCCAGGATATTGCAGTTATTGAAATTGAGAAAACAGGGAATCAGGATGCCATACTCCAGATTATCGGAAATGAAGATGTTTTTGGAGAAGAATTAATTGTTGAACCTTATGATCTGGACGGTCATAGTGAAGGCAATGGACCCATTGCTGAGTTGGAATTCTTCCGGATTACAGTAAATGTTTGGTTCTGGCCTTCTGTAAGATATATCTTTCGTCCAGGATATACAGTATGGGTTTCACCCTGGAGATGGAATCACTATCCTGTATGGTGGAAACCATGGAGACCAAGAAGCTGGCAAGTATTCCATCCTCTTGTTGTCAAACATCATCACGGGCATTATTATCACAGGGTTCATAACCACCGGGTGGTCAATGCACATAAAATCTATTCACCGCGGAGAAAATCATCTTCTATTGTAGTATCAAGGACTAAGCTAAATAATAGCAAAATTGTCGCTGGTCATAGAATTCCGAATCAAAAAATCAAAAAAAATACTATAAAAAAGACAAGGATAACTGAAGGAAATAATGCTTCAAATACTGTAAAGAAAACAACGGTCAGGAAAACTACCGTGAAAAAAACCATCCCTGTCAAGAAAAAGAAAAAAGGATAATCTGGAAGTTCTTTTATATTTGGTTAGCGTAGTTCACTGTAATAAGTTTCTGCGCTAACCATTATTATGAAAAAATACTTTTTTTTAATCATTAGGATCGTCGTCGCCGTCATCCTTCTCCAAACTCTTAGGTATAAGTTTAGTGCTCATCCTGACAGTGTCTATATATTCTCTACAGTAGGATTGGAACCAGTAGGAAGGATTTTTATCGGTGTTGCAGAACTTGTGGCAGCTCTTCTTATCCTCATTCCACGTACCATTTGGCTTGGAGCCAGTCTGACTGCTGGAATACTTGCCGGGGCTATTATTATGCATTTAACCCTTATCGGGATTGAAGTACAAGGGGATAAGGGTACACTTTTCTATATTGCCGTCTTAACATTCATACTTAGCCTGGTCATTTTATGGAATGAACGTAAGAAAATTCCAATTATTAAAAATTACTTGGGTGCATAAATCAATTTAAGGACGGAGCTAACATAACAATTATGGCAACAGGGATATCAGCAGGTCACAAATTGACAAGAGATACAGCAAAGGAAGTCCTGGAAAACGGGGGTAATGCCTTTGATGCGGCCATTGCGGCCTATGCTGTGATGTTTATATCTGAACCTGCCATGGCTTCAGCCGGAGCGAGTGGATTTGCAAACTGTTTCAGACCTGAAGATGGTTTCAGGATATTTGATTTCTTTTCTCAAACCCCAAAACGACGACTGGACTTTAATAATCTTGATTATTATCCCATTCATATAGAGTTTCCAGATGCCATTGAAGAATTCCATGTAGGTTTGGGGACTGCAACAGTGCCAGGTGCCATCGCTGGTATGCATCGCATTCATGAAACATATGGATCCATACCTCTTAAAGAGCTTTTTCAGCCGGCCATTGAACATTGCAAAAAAGGTGTTCCCCTGGATGACTTTCAAGCCTACGATATTAACCTTTTGCAAAAAATTCTAAAAGCCAGCAAAACCGGTGAAGAGATATTTTTCAAGGAAGGCAGGATAAAACAATCAGGTGAAATTATTCAGATGGAAAAAGCAGCCGATTTCCTTGATTATATAGCTCAAGAAGGTGAAGATGCTTTTTACAAAGGAGAAATCGCCCGGTCTATATGTGAAGATTGCATTACAAAAGGTGCGCATCTGATGCGGGCGGACTTTGAAGAATACAAGGTTCGGATTCATAAGCCTATAGACCTGGAATGGAAAAATTATACGATCGCCGTACCGGGAGCCCCTAGCATAGGAAGTTTTGGATTTGCACTTTATTGGGGACTGCGTAAACAACTAAACTGGGAAGATGCTGAAGCACTAAAATTCACCGCTGAAAATATCCGGCAAAAAGACCTGGTTATAAAAAAGCTGAAAGAGATTTATCCACATATGGAAGCCTCTATCAAATCAAGTGAGATATCGAGTAAGGGAACATCCCACTTCAGTATTGTAGACCAATATTCCAATGCCATCAGTCTTACCACTTCTATTGGAGAAGGATGTGGATACTTTATTCCCGGCACACAAATGCACATGAATAATATGCTTGGGGAAACTTACCTACTCCCTGGGGGTGCACATTCCTGGACAGAGAATGTGCGCTTGAATTCAATGATGACACCAACCATTGTGTTGAAAGACAAGGAATTGTTTTTTGTGACTGGATCCGGAGGTGCCAGCAGGATTCCAGTGGCCATCAAACAGGTATTATCCAACCTGATCAAGAGGAACATGTCCCTTACTGAAGCAACTGAAGCTCCCAGGATTCATTTCCAGGACAACACCCTTCATCTGGAAAATGGCAGAAGTTGTATAATGCCGGAAGGAGAATATGAGACCATGTCCTGGTCCACAAAATCACTTTATTTCGGCGGTGTCAATTCAGTTATCCGGCATTCTGATGACAATTATGAAGCTTGGGCAGATTCGAGGAGACTTGGATCAGCAGGAGTTTACTCATAATGATTGGATAGTTCCCTTGTCACCTTATTTCCTTGCTCCATTAAACTCCTACATCAAAACACTTTCATTTGTGTAATCGAAGTGAATCAGGACATCGAATAATTTGGATAATGGCATGAATTGGGTATACCTGCTGATCAGCTTGTAATTAAAACCTGCCCCACATTGGTAAACGCGTTGCTGATTCCTGAAATATTCCGCAGCCGCCCCTGCATGGTTAAGATCATTGAATACTATGTAGTGCTGATCACCGTCCAGTTCAGTAAGCGTATTGTTTACCGTGAGACAGGAAGTATAAGGAACTATATGTTTCCTGACCCCGCCTGCGAAGGAGTTATTAGGTCCGGAAACAAACGCATTCAGGCATCCCCTGCCAAATGAAAAACCAACATTTAAATAATTATCCTGGTGTTCCTGTTTCAGATATCCACCCATCCAGTCTGGTCCACCCAAAGATCTGCTATCCATCACGTGTGCGTTGTGCGCCCAGACAGCCACTTTCGCTTCATAAGCAACAATACGCTGCCACCAGTTGCTATATACAGCCATAAGAGAATCCCTTGGTGTACCAAAGGACTGGATCCTGTAGATATATTCACGATGTTTGATGACATGAGCTGCCATTAATGCAATCTGGAATTCATAATCTGAAGATGCCCCTGCAAATTCCTCTTCATGGGAAAGGAGGTATTGGTACACATAATCTACACGTTCCTTGTTTGTCTCTTTCTGCATATCCGACACAGAATCATATTCCTGCAAATTCGTAGATAAGGAAGCATAATAAGCGGCAATAGTTAATGCTGAATCGGGTTGTACTTTTTCAAGGTACTTGTACACAATCTCTTTTTCTATTTCGAAATCTCCTCCTTGTGGATCACAACCAACAAAAAAGATCTTGTTGCCATCAGTTCTTTCCAGGTTGATGTCATGAATCCACTGTGCCAAATCCCTGACTTCCTGTGTATCATATACCCAGTAATAACTTTGGTTCAATGCACTGTCAGCATCGCCTATTCCCTTGACAACGAAATCATTAATTTTCATAGCATGACCCCATGGAATTTCAAAAATGATCGCATTGAAATTTTTTTCCAGTGCAAGAGATCTAAAAATCTTGTCTTTCATCTGAAAAAATTCTGATGTGCCATGTGTACCCTCGCCCAGACCAACAATTTTTGCGTTGCCAAGGTATTCAATCAGCCGATCCAATCTAGTTTCTTCTATCAAAGGATCAGAAGATTCAAATGGAACTGCTTCCTCGTTTAGCTCATTGACGACCAATTGTTCCTCTTCGGTCAGGATGCATGGTTCAGGAGCTGAAAACATTTCGTCTTCGCTACATGAAAAAACCCCGAATAAACAAATCGCAAAAATAAATTGTCGAATATTAAAAGTACTGGACATACAACTAAATTAATTTATACCAGAATAAAATCTGTAATTACTTGCAACTTAAATTAGTATATCGTAATATTGCGATATGGGAGCAAGTAAAACAGAATTATTCTCTGAATATCACAACAGGCTGGCAGGTATGGCAAAAGCTTTGGCTCATCCTGCTCGTATTGCTATTCTTGAACTTCTAGTCAAGAAAGGAACTTGTGTATGTGGAGATCTTGTGGATGAATTACCACTTTCCCAGGCAACGGTATCACAACATTTGAAAGCAATGAAAAATGCAGGGATCCTCAAAGGAGAGGTTGACGGGCCATACAGATGTTATTGTGTTGATATGAAACAATGCAACAATTTGAGAAATTCAATTGAGCAATTATTCTCAAAACTGGATACTTGTTGTTAATATTTTTTTGGCTATAGCTATCGTAATATTGCGATTTATTATTTATTAATTTATTTAAAAAATTTAAAGATGAAGAAAATATTTGCACTTGCGGCAGTAGTAATCGGGGGTATCGCTTTGGCTTGTTGTGACTTGCCATGCTGTACCGGCGGCGGCGTCTGCTGTTAATTCGGAAAATATCTTATTGATATAAAAATGAAAAGCCCCGGCTCAAAGAGTCGGGGCTCATCAGTTATGAAAAAACTATTTAAAGTTTTCCGTTTCTTTTATCCTTTCTTTCCTTTCTTCTCAACTACTCTCTTCACTGTACTACCTGTTACGATTGCTCTTCTGTTCAATCTTCTTCCTTCGGCAGTTGCATTATCAGCTATAGGATTGGCCTCTCCATGACCTTCATAGTATAATCTTTCCGGATCAATTCCAGCTTTCACAAGAGAGTTGTAAACTTTCTTAGCTCTCCTTGTAGACATTCTCATGTTTGAAGATTCTGATCCCATTGAATCGGAGTAACCTCCAATATTAAGGTATGCATCAGGATATGCATTGGCAAATTCAACGATACTTGAAATATGATCATCGTATCCTTCTGCAGGAATAGTTCCTCTTTCAAACAAAATCATTGGACTTGCATATCCATTGATGATTTCTTCTGTAGTAGGTTTTCTGACCTTAGGACAACCATCAAGTTCAGGAATACCAGCTTCATCAGGACATTTGTCAAATTTGTCGCCTATTCCGTCTCCATCTGCATCAGGACATCCTTTTGCATCAGCTGGTCCCGCCTCGTCAGGACAAGCATCATCTTTGTCTGCAATACCATCTCCATCTCCATCAGGGCAACCCTGAAGATCTC
>JAHHJO010000364.1:0-2728 GCA_018680275.1 Bacteroidia bacterium | reverse complement strand
GCTATGTCCGACTACAAGATGTATTCCTCCATTATCTTTTATGTATTCTGCCAACGCAGGCAATTTTTTATGATCGTATTTACTGATAGTGATTTTAAAGTAATCAGAAGTTGGTTGTGCAGTTTTCATTGTCCTGGTAAAATCAGTGCTATGAATCATATCAATATTGGCAGATTTTAACACGGTTGTCAAATCAGTGGACCTGGTCATTCCTTCTGATGTTAAGTCAGGGTCCTGGCTTGAATCAGCTTTTTCAGCATGCCTGACAAGGTATACAGTAAACGCTTCTTTGGATGTGTTTTCTGTTTCTTTTGATCCCTGGTCAAAGCAGCTTGCAAGTCCAAGAATAATTATCACATATGTAAGTATAAATCTGGATTTCATAAATTATTTGTTGCTATCTGGACATCATATAACTTCAGGAAACAGGTTTTGAAACAACTTGTATCATTAGCTGAAATCATATTATTTCCATAATATTATATAAATAAAACCTAAACCAATGAAAGACCAATCTAAAACTGCTGACTGGACTGGGAAGTCCGGTGACAGCAACTGGAATAATTCTTCCAATTGGGAACCAAATGAAGTTCCTTCTAGCCTAGCTAATTTTGAAGTATCAGATCAAACCGTTATTACTTTTTCTCCAGATATAGAAGCACAAATTGATTCTATTGTATTCCAGGAGGATGCTCCTTCCAATACGTTTAAATTTGGCACTGCAGATGCCAGCCCGGCATTGTCAATCAATGGCCAGGGGATGATTAACAATTCAACATGTATGCAAAGTGTTATCATCGCCTCTACTGGTGCACATTATTATAACCCTAAATTAAAGTTTGCAAATAACGCTTCCGCAGGTGGGTCAAACATGTCTTATTATGCTGGCCCGGAATCACTTGAGAATGGATATGGAGGTGGTATTATTGGATTCACAGATAATGCTACTGCTGGTTCAGCTTCCTTTAACGTACGTACGGGGAAGTTAGCTCCGCCGAAGAATATTCAGAGTACCGTTGGTGCAGAAGTGAGTTTCGGTGATTATTCTACTGCAGAGAAAGCAAATTTTACAATATATGGTACGCTTGGAACAGATGGAGATACTTTTGGCAATGTCGTATTCCATGACCATGCTTCTGCTGATCAGGGAACTTTTACGAATATTGGAGGTACTGTATCGGGTGGAGACGGAGGCAATACCCAGTTCTATGATAACTCGAGTGCGGCATATGGCGTCTATCATAATTTTGGAGCCACTTTCAATAAAGGCAATGGTGGAGATGTCGCTTTTGATGGGAATGCCGATGGTGGTTATGCTAAATTTTATAATTATGTAGCAGAAGCTGAAGAAGGTTACGGTGGCGTAACCAGTTTCAATAATAACCCTCCCGATATGGATGCTTTAGGTGCTTCGGCCGGGCATGCGACTTACCATAATTTTGGAGCGGTAAAACAAGGCCAGGGTGGAGGTGGACACACCGAGTTTACTGCAAAACACGGATCATGCACAGGTGGCTATGCATCGATTGTCAATTATGGCAGTGTCCTGGATTCAAAGTCTACAGCTGGACATACCGTTTTCATAGTTGAAGAAGCCAATAATTATTTTCCTACAGCAGGGAATGCTGTTATCTGGAATCAGCCAGCACCCGTTGAAGGTGGTTCTGGCGGATACACACAATTCGCGATGTATGATCTGCCTGTTGATGCACCAAATATACCTACAGCTGGCAACGCCACAATTATTAACATCGGAGGAACCAAATCAGGTGCTGCTGGTGGATTCACAAGTTTTTCCAATACCTGTAAAGCAGGGAGTGCGAATCTGATTGCATTGGGAGGAAGCAATGGTGGCTATGGTGGAAAAATCGAATTCTATGATACTTCTACAGCTGACGATGCATCAGTTATTTTATCAGGGAATGGTGAACTGAATATTGGTGATCATACGGGAGGGATACGAGTAAAGTATCTTGAATTGACTGGTGGAATTATCAGTATCCAGTTGGGAACAAATTTGACTGGTTTGACAGTAATGGATAAACTTAATTTGAAATCTGCGCAGGCTTATTTTTCATTCTGGAACAAGGATGATGGTGGATTTGAATATAATAATAGCTACCTGGTTTTGACGGCTCCAAATCTTTCGTCATTTAGTACAGACCAGTTTTCGGCTAATAGCTTGGATGGGGTAGAGCCTACGTTTGAGATATCAGGGAATAGTTTGTATGTGTCGTATAAAAAATGAAATATTGATTAGGATATTTTAATCGAGGTCATCGTTAAGGATCCACCTACTGCCTTATCATTGAATATTGTTAAGCTGTCTTTTTTGTCCTGCAGTGCGAGGACATAGAGTAATGGTAGATAATGTTCCGGTGTAGGAATCGCAAGTTTATATTCAGTTCCATTGGATTGATAATTAATCAGGTCATCATGATCTCCGTTGAGTATGGATGATTTAATTTTTGAACTTGCTTCTTTCGCCCAGTCGTAAGCATAATCGACCACATCCAATTTATCCCAGGCTACTTTTCGAAGATTATGAACTATGTTGCCACTACCTATAATTAATACACCTTGTTTTCTCAATGAATGAAGTTCCCTGGCCAGGTCATAATGGTATTGCGGTGGTTTGTTTCTATCCAGACTTAATTGAATGACAGGGACGTCGGCATCAGGGTACATATGTTTTATGACGCTCCATGCTCCATGATCGAGTCCCCAT
>JAHHJO010000199.1:0-4684 GCA_018680275.1 Bacteroidia bacterium | reverse complement strand
CTTTCGATTTATGAGTTTCAATGTTTTACGAGACAATATTTTTGAATTTGGAGTCCGTAGCGCATTTGCATCTTTAATGAAAGCGGTTAATGCAGATATTTATTGTTTCCAGGAAGTTTATGATCATGATGATGATGAACTGCTGGATTTATTGATGAGCCTTGATATATTGGATCAAAGTCAGTCGTGGTATTCGGTAAAACATGATCCAGACCTGATTACGATTTCAAGATACCCGATTGTTTATGAGCAAAATATTGGTAACAACAGTGCCTCAGTCCTTGATATAGATGGTACAGAATTGTTGATCGTCAATATGCATCTACCATGCTGTGAAAATGATTTTGGACGTGAAGTAGAAATTGACCAGGTGCTCCGGTTTGTCCGACGCTCCAAAGATGGTCAGTTACCTTATCAACTTCAGGATAACACGCCATATATATTTTGTGGAGATTTGAATCTTGTAGGGGATGCTTCCCAGCTTGAAAGCTTGATTAATGGGAATATAAATGACAATGGCTTTTTTGGTCCTGATGTGACACTTGACTGGGATGATGACCACATGACAGACCTCAAAGCACCGACCACAGGATACCCTGCTGTATTTACATGGTATAGCCCCTTCAGTTCTTTTTTTCCTGGTCGTCTTGATTTTGTAATTTATACAGACAGCAGATTGGAAGCATTGAATCGTTTCGTTTTGAATTCACAAGGATTGAACCAGGCTGAACAAAGTGCATTTCAGATCAATGATAATAGCAGTCTGATCACTTCTGACCATATGCCTGTTGTAGCCGACTTCAGAATTAAATCTTTAGATTCAGTTGCAGATACATCATATGAGTTTGAAGTTTATCCGAATCCTGCACAATCAATATTGTATTTAAGGAATCAGATCGAAGAAATAGAATCATTAATTTTTTATGATCTTGGGGGAAGACTGTTAAAAACGATCAGGAATCCCGGAAATCGTATTCAACTTGATTTCGAGCCAGGTCTGTATTTCATGCAGATTCATTCTAATTCTGGTCAATCTTCAACCAGGTCGATTGTTATAAAATAAGAAAAGGTCACCTTCATTACAAAAGTGACCTGATCTATTATTTGTGAAAAAATTATCTTAATCTCAATACTGCCCTTACGAAAAGATACCGACCGTTGTAACTAAATTGCGGTGATCTTCTTGAATAGACAAATCGACCACTTGAACTAAATGCAGATTCTACTTCATCAGGATATACATCTAAAAGGTTGTTTGCTCCAACGCTCAGATTCAGACTTTCTGAAGCCTCGTATCCAAGACTGAGATCTGTAATGATCTTTCCTGAATTATAAGGATCCAATGCTGCATTAGGAAGTAATGTAAGGTCTACTTCATCAAACAAAGGTTCGTTCGTAGCTTCAGTAGTTTTACCAAAGTATGTGTTTCTAAGGTATACATCTACTTTCCCAAAAGATACAGAATTTCCAAGTGTTAACTTCACTCTTGGTACTGCTTGTTCTAGATAGATCCGACTTGTCTGGTCGAAATATGTAGAAACCAGGCCAGCATCTCTTAGGATATCAGAAGCATTTATACCGGCATCCTGATCCCATGTCGTCTTTGAAAAAGTAGCGGCAAGATCGTTTCTCAAAGTAACTTCCTGGTTCAAAGCAATACTATGCGCAAGAACAATATCCAATCCTTTTGAATTCGTATTTATAGAATTTGCAAAAAAAGCTGCCCTGGTTGCACCGGACTGGTCAAATAATCTTTGTAATTCTTCATTGTCACCAGGTCCGAACTGACCTGTTAAGATAATTCTGTCATCTATGTTCACCTGGTAAGCATCTACTGTTATTCTGAGGTTTGCCTCAGGCATTTTTGCAGTAAACCCAATGCTCATATTTTGAGATGTTTCTTGTTTCAATTCAGGAATACCCAATAAATTGGCGGCTCTTGAGGTATTGGCAAAGACACCAACTTCCTGAGGTACTGAAACGCCATCCACCAGTGTAAAAATCGTAGAAGTCCTGCTGAAATGAATCTGGTGCAATGAAGGAGCACGGAATCCTGTGCTATAGGCACCACGAAATGCAAGATTGTTGTTTACTTTATAACGTGCACTTATCTTATAATTGAAGGTAGATCCAAAATCAGAATAGTTTTCAAATCTTACCGCAGCGCCCAGAAGAAAAGCTTCCGAAAAATCAGCTTCCATATCAAGATATGCGCCTATACTTGATCTGTGCGCATCCACCTGATTTGATGGAAGAAAACCTGCAAAACACTGGCATCCGGATGGTCTGGCCCGACCCAGAAGATCAGTTGTTAAATCTTCATCAGGTGTCACAGAGTTTACAAGATTTCCATTAACATCATAGTTTCCATAAGACAGTTCTGTACCAGGAATGACATCAAAGTTTTCAAATCTGTATTCAGTACCGAAAGCCACATTTAATCCGTCAATTCCATTCAGCCCATCATAGTATTTCGTAAAATCAAGATTACTTGTTGTTTGTGCAAAAGAGTGTCCTCCGGCATCAAACTCGGTAGGTGAAGAGGATCCCAGTGTCGCATTATGTGTATCCGTGATATGGAATAAAAACTGGTTAGAACCAGTTACAGTACTGAAGTCAACATTCCAGCTACCCAATTGGCCTCTTATCCCTGCTCCGAGTGATTTATCCGAAATATTGGAATTTATTTTTGGTACAGTGCCATTTGGATATATAGATGTTGTTGTTCTGTTCTGGCTTGGAAGCCTGTAAAAACAACCGGATTCTCCTCGTCGGTAACTCGTCCCTCCGAAGCCATATATTTCAGCGCCATTGCTTAGAGGTAATGACATATTGGCAAACATTTTTCCACCTCTTGTTTCGGATTGGCCGACACGCATATTGTAGTCACTCCTTTGTTGTCCTCTTGCAGATAATTCACTATCCGTAGCATCAAACCCTAAGACATCGCCAAGTCCGTCAAGAGATGTCAATGCATTAAGTGCATCCTTTGTGGATTGATCAAAGTAACTAACCTGATTTCCATAGGCCTGGACTTGTTCCAGAGACAAGGCTGTTACATCAAATCCGTCTGCACCAGCGAGTCTCTCAACACCATTTAATCCGTTGAATATTCCACCTGTGAATTCCTGCATCCGGTTAGTAGATCCACGATAGTTCAATTCCCCTGTTAGATTTACAAAACCTCCATTATCACCAAGAGGAAGACCATAGTTGGCTCCAAGGTTAAATGTTTCACCATCTGTACTTTTTTCTTCTCCTCCAAAAGGTCCAATATTGTTGGTGAAATTACCACCGGAAGTGACATTGAATTTCAACCTGTTTACATCTTCCTTGAGTTTGATATTAATAACCCCAGCGATAGCATCTGAACCATATTGTGCTGCTGCACCATCACGCAATACTTCGATTTTGTCAATAGAAGCAGCGGGAATAGCATTAAGGTCTGTACCTACATTTCCTCTACCGAATGTTCCATTTACATTTACTAGGGAAGTGGTATGTCTTCTTTTTCCATTTATAAGAACAAGTACCTGATCAGGTCCCAATCCACGTAAAGAGGCAGGATCGATATGGTCAGTTCCATCTGAAATCGTCTGTGTATTGGAACTGAATGAAGGTGTGGTATAGTGCAATATCTGGTTTACAGACGTCTGAGGCGCTGCATTGGCCAACTGAGTTACATTGATAACATCAACTGGAACAGGTGATTCAAGATTTGTTCTGTTGTTGGCTCGAGTTCCAGTTACAACAATTTCATCAACCATTATACCGGACGAAAGCGTGAAATCAAGTGTTACATCCTGTCCGGCCGAGACACTAACAGGCTTTGTGACGGTACTGAAACCCACATAACTGGCCGTCATATTATAATTTCCGGGTTCTACAGATAAAGAATAATAACCATCCAGGTCAGTCACTGTACCTGTAGTTGTGCCATCAATTGAAACTGATACCCCAATAAGCGGGACTCCGTCCTCGGTTACAGTTCCACTGATCGTTTGTGATTGGACTGTAAATCCAATCAACATGCAAAAGCATAAAGTCAATAATTTTTTCATAGCGTGATAGTTTGTTATAAAATTTGGTTACCAGTTATTAATGCAGCTGATACCTTTTGTTATGCGCGAGATATTCAAATATAAGTTTTGTTGATGGCTTTTTGTATTAATAAGGTCTTTTATTAATTGTGCACCATCAATATCGACGAAGGCCAATCTTGCAGATAATACTTCCGGAGCAAGACCAAAGGCTGTTCCGGGTAACAGGGCTACGCCGGTTTCTTCCAATAATTTCTGACACAGGACATCTGAACTTCCATAGTTAAAATGTTCCTTTTTGAAATTTAGAAAACAATAGAATCCGCCTTCGGACAAATGCGTATTTATCCTGGATTTATCAAGGCTATTATGGACCTGATTGGCAATATAATTTAGTATGATATTACAGTTCCTGGTATAGCTATTTTGTGCTTCGGAATTTTCAAACGCTTCAATGGTAGCATACTCGACTGGTGTCGTGGCACAGGAATAAGTTTCACTGCCTGCTTTAATAAAAGAGGCTCTTAACTTTGTTAAGTTATTGGGAAAAATAATAAATCCTAATCTCCATAAACCATAAACACACCATTTGCTTTTATATTTAAAAATAATTGTTGTTTATTTATATTAGTTGTTATTAGAGG
>JAHHJO010000366.1:0-2125 GCA_018680275.1 Bacteroidia bacterium | reverse complement strand
GTGGGGATGCTATGGCTGCTGTATTGGATCCTGAAATGGGCCGATATATCCTTAAGGCAGAGGCCGATGAGAAGCGTTCCGGCGACTTGATATATGTAATTAAGACAGCAATTACACCGGTAAGAGGAGGTATGAGTACAAGAGCTGGAGGTATTAACAATGCTTTTGATATGAAGGTCTACTTTGCTGAAGCTTCCTATGTGTGGGCAGGAAACTGGGTTTCTTTGCGGATATCCAGGGCAGCATTTCCAATGGACGTGAATAATTTCTTTTTTCTCCGATACAATCTGGAAGGTGAACAGATTAACAAAAAACTGGGCTATTCCGAGGACAAATTATTAATGTCGAAAGAGGAAGTATTTAAAGTGGATGGAGTAAGTATCGATGCACTTAATGCCAGTGATTTTGAGCTATTCTATTTTAAATCTGCAGAGGAGGTATCGGAGTTGATTACCGAAATTGATTTCGTGTTAATTAGTCAGGAGTCCTTATTAAATGTCTATAATGCTTTCAAGGATCGAAGCAAATATCCTTTTAATGAAACGGCCGACATGTTCTCCAGTATGTATGGGAAATGTGATCCTGTGCAGGTGGAATACAACATTAAAAACAACAAGTAGCCCAAATTAGTTTGACATCGTCACATAAGCGAATCATATATATTGTGGCCCTGATCAACACAGGAGTACTTTTTTTATTAACGGCCTGGCTTTGGAGCCTCCCATGGTTTGCAGGCGATGAGAAGTTGATGATCAAGACAACTTCGGCCCTAAAGCTAAAATTCCGTGAAACTCCCGAAAGCAAGGATTATGCTTTCATTAATGTGTCTTATGATATTTCGCTTATTGATAAGTACGATGAATATGGATTTCCTGTTGGCAAGCAGGTTATAACTGACCGACAGAGGCTCACCAGATTGTTCGAGATCATTAATAATTCGGAAATCCAACCTGACTATGTTTTGTGTGATTTGCGTTTCGATAAGCCCACAGAGTATGATTCCGAACTCGAAGAAGAAATGCAGAAATTGGATAACCTTATAGTCTCTTACCATCTGGATGATATGCTTCAGCCAAGTAATCCGACGATAAAGGAGGTGAATCAAGGTCTTTCGGATTATGTAATTGGAAATGTATTTGAAGGTGTTTACAAATTTCAGCTTTATTTCAACGATTCATTAAGACTTACCCCTCTGATCATACACAGTGAATTGGAAAGTGTCGACACAGACCTGTATGGTCCATTTGTTAGGATTGGATCCCGGTGGACCCTCAATCATTTTATTATGAATTATCGCCTACTTCAGGCAGATATAATGGATCAGGAAGCAGGTTTCAATCCTATTAACCTGGGAGAATTGCTTTTACTGCCAGATGCCGATGTCGCGGCATTTCTTGAGAACAAGTTTGTAGTAATTGGGGATTTCTATGAGATAGATCTCCATGAGTCCATCTTTGAAATTACTGCCGGCCCGGTTATTCTCATGAATGCTTATTGGTCCTTGTTGAATAAGGACACCAGGGTTAACATTTTCTTCTTTCTAATTCTTATAGGATCTTTCTTTTTCCTTTCGATGCTTGCCATTTATCCAGAGGACTTGATTGAAAAATATATCAAAAAAAGATATGGAAAGATCAAGTGGGTACAGAGCTTAACCTCCTTTGTCAGTTACCTTGTTTTCCTGGTAATTGTATCAATTATTACTTTCTTCTTTTTCAACATTCACATCAATGTGTTTTTACTGGCTGTATACCTGTTCATTTTAGAAAAAGTCAGTAATTTTCTTCAAAAGAGATCTGTGGTGAAATCAGAAGTGAAGAAAAGTGCATCAGATTGAACCTTATTATTCCTGGAATAAGTATTATGACTCCAGTGCTGACAAACTTTCTCCATTTGAGGGTAAGGAATATAACTATGATCAGTATTCTGAGGAAATATATGGCTATTACATAGATCCTGCCTGGGATTTTATGGGCTCTGAAACCTTGTACATGAAAATTCTTTTCATGGATTATGAACAAGGTGTTGCCATTTTTGAGTTCATCGGCGAATGGAATGATGCCATCAACAATGACATCATGCATTTCAAAAGAAATATTATTGACCACTTCAATTACCATAATAT
>JAHHJO010000224.1:0-7261 GCA_018680275.1 Bacteroidia bacterium | reverse complement strand
GGACTATCAATTATTATGAAAATTATAAGTTATAACGTAAACGGGATTCGGGCAGCACTTAAGAAAGATCTGTTGGACTGGCTGAAAGCCGAAGACCCGGATATTCTATGCATTCAGGAAGTGAAGTCAATGCCAGAACAGGTAGATGCTTCAATATTTAAAGATCTTGGGTATCATGGCTTTTGGCATTCAGCAGAAAAGAAAGGATATTCCGGTGTTCTGACATTGAGCAAGTTAAAACCAGACCATGTGGAAGCAGGAATAGGCATCCAGGAATATGATAGGGAAGGACGTGTTTTGAGGACAGATTTCACAGACCTTACTATATTGAATTGTTATTTTCCATCCGGATCAAGCAGTGAAGAAAGACATGAGTTCAAGATGAAATTTATTAATGATTTTGAACCCTGGATAATGTCTTTAAAAAAACAGAGAAAAAAACTGGTTGTTCTTGGTGACTATAATATTGTCAGATTGGATATTGATATTCATAACCCACAAAGAAAAGACAAGCCGTCAGGTTTCAGAGAAGAAGAGCGGCAATGGCTTAACAATTGGTTTAATAACGGATTTACCGATGCTTTCAGAAAATTATACCCGGATCTTGAGGACGCTTATTCCTGGTGGAGTTATCGAGCTGGAGCAAGACAAAAGAACAAGGGATGGCGGATAGATTATATTTCAGTCAGTGACGCTTTATCTGATAAGATTAAAAGCATAAGACACGATAAGGACGCAGGACATTCTGATCATGCACCTGTAATTATGAAATTGGACCATTGATAATACCGGCCGTGGTATTTACTAATAAGCAATATAATTAAAGTCAGGACCTGAAAAACAGCTGAAGCTTGTCAGGACTTGTTGGATTGCATACCAAATTGAAGAAGATCTTTGGCAGAAATTATGTGCTCTACCCTGAGGGTGGTGTATCCTTCCGGGGTAACAATAAATAATGTAGGCAGGAAAATGACACTAAACTTGCTGTTGTAAGCATTTGCCAGTGGACCGTTCATGTTGACCTTCACATTGATGAAGTTCTCATTGAAATAATTTGCAAGATCCTTGTTGCGAAACTCAATGTCCATTTTTTTGCAAGGCTTACAGGCAGGTGTATAGGTATCAATAAAAATTTTCTTGTTTTGTTTTTTTGCCAATTCCAATGCTTCGTCCAAAGGAAGTTCCTTAAAATTAACCCCGGACTGAGAATGGGCATTTGCAGCCAGAAAAAGGAATAATATGATAAATCGAACAATCATTTATTGTATTAAAGTGAATCCAGATAATCTTTCATTCTTTCAAGATTGTCTATGTTTTCATTCCTTGAATTACATTTTTTAATCGCATCTTCAAGGACTTTCCTCGCTTCAGAAAAATCCTTATTTGTCATCAGAAGCTGGATATAATAATTATAGTTGTTTGCTGAATCATCCCTCTTAACCATTTCTTTTCCCAGTTCACATGCGTAGTTAAGCGCATCGTTTTCAAACTTGAAGTTGTTCCTGAGGACAGTGATTTGAGCCGGATATAATTCAGATTCTTTTTTTCCATACTTTTTGAGATACTTTTCAGATACCTTTTTCCATTGTTGATAATCACCGGTTAATTTATGGTATTCCATATATGCTTCCTGTTCGAACCTTGAATAGTTATCAAGTCGAGCAGACTTGTATTTATCAAGTGCCGTTTCAAAAAGTGCAGGATAATCAAAATCAACCGACTTCTTTATTGTAAGGAATGCTGCCTTATATACTTTCTCCTGGAAAACTTCCGGGGAAGCAGATTTAATAGCACTTGTTTTCAGTTCAATGAGTTGATCAAACAACCGTGAATCTGAATCAATGACGGCAACGAGAAGAAATGCAGCTTTTTGTTCATCAGATATATCGGGGTCTGATTTTAAATAATCATTAGAAATTTTGAGGCTTGGTTTCCCTACCTTGTTTAATGATTTGACATAATTGTATACCAGCTCATAATCGCGATTCCCTTCATCATATTTGATTTTAAAATCACCACTAGTGTCATGAGACTTTATGGCTGTTTTAGCAAGGTCTAAAAGACTTTCTACTGTTTGACCGCCAACCGCTTTCTTTACGATTTTACCTTTACCATCAACAAAGTACAATGTAGGGTAAGCTGAAACAGGATATTTTTGACCAAAACTCAAACCATCGGTTTTTTCCATGTCCAATTTCAGGTTGATAAAGTTCTTATTGAAGAAATCACCGACATCTGATTTGGTAAATACATTCTTTGCCATTCTTTTACACGGACCGCACCAGGTGGCATAGGCGTCAATGAATACAATCTTTTCCTGACTTTTAGCTTGTTCCACAGCTTCCTTCCAGCTTCCCTCAAAAAACTCGATACCTTGTGCTCCTCCTGTTACAGAGATCAGAAATAATAATATCAGAACGTAAACTCCTTTCATGCTTTTTAGAATTTGTGAAATTGGTAAATACCACCACGATTGAACTAAGAACGTATACAAAAATGGGGAAATTGCACTTTGTAAACCACAGAATCATGACTTTTGTAAGGAAAAGGGAATATTTTAACACCAGAATAACTGTTTTTAATGAGTCACCGGACAAGCAGGGATATATTTTTAAAGCATGTTGGTCAGACGAGCACCTTTCCTTTGGGCTTGCAAATTGCAAAGGCTGAAGGCATATATGTGTATAGCCAGGAGGGAAAAAAGTATTATGATCTTAATTCAGGAATATCTGTAAGTTCTTTGGGACACAGGCATCCGGAAGTTATAAAGGCCATCAAAGATCAACTCGATAAACACCTGCATACAATGGTGTACGGAGAACATATTCAACTGCCACAGGTGAAGTATGCAGAAGCACTAACCAAACAACTGGGGCAAGGACTGAATTGTATTTACTTTTTAAATTCCGGTAGTGAGGTCATAGAAGCGGGTATGAAGCTTTTGAAAAGAGCAACTGGACGATATGAGATTATTGCTTGCAGAAATGCTTATCATGGCAGTACGCAAGGTGCAGAAAGTCTACGATCCGACCTTGCATATTCCAGGGCATTTCTGCCTTTGATTCCCGGAATCAAACATATTGATTTCAATTCATTCGAAGATTTGCGATTGATAACAGAAAGAACAGCCGGTGTTATCCTTGAACCAGTCCAGGCTGAGGCAGGCGTGATTCCCCCTGATAAAGATTACCTGAACAAATTAAGTATGCGTTGTCAAGAGGTTGGTGCTTTGCTAATGCTTGATGAGATCCAGACTGGATTTGGAAGAACAGGCGAATTGTTTGCACACCAGAAATATAATATCGCACCCGACCTATTGGCTATAGGAAAAGCGATGGGTGGTGGTATGCCAATCGGTGGACTGGTCGGAAATGAGGCTTTGATATCGTTGTTTACCAAAAACCCGGACCTGGGGCATATCACGACTTTTGGAGGCCACCCGGTTCCATGTGCAGCAGCTTTGGCGAGCCTTGAAGTATTGACAAGTTCATCAATTGTAGATGATGTCAAAGAAAAGGAATCATTTATCCATACCAAACTCAAACATCCAATCATACAGGAAATCAGGAGTTCTGGTATGTTGATGGCCGTTGAATTGAAAAGGCGCAAGTATCTCAAACATGTTGTCAGCCATGCGTTTGAAAAAGGAGCCCTTGTTGATTATTTCTTATTTAATAATAAATCGTTTAGGTTAGCACCACCATTGATTTACACCATTGATGAGCTCAATGATGCCTGTAATGTTTTGTTGGAGGCTATGGATTATGCTCAAAGCAAATACAAATAATATGTCTGTATTTATACATGAAACAGCAATCGTAGACCAGGGAGCCTCTATTGGAGAGGGCGTACGCATATGGCATTTTTGTCACATAATGTCTGAAGCAGTGATCGGAGACCATAGCAGTCTTGGTCAAAATGTATTTGTGGCCGATAAGGTTGAGATCGGGAAAAGAAATAAAATCCAGAATAATGTATCCTTATATCAAGGTGTGTCAACCGGAGAAGATGTATTTATTGGCCCTTCTGTTGTATTTACAAATGTAATCAACCCCAGGAGCGCCATTAGCCGAAAATCAGAGTATCGAACTACAATTATTAAAAAGGGTGCAAGTATTGGAGCCAATGCAACTATAATTTGTGGGATCACCATTGGACAATATGCTTTTATTGGGGCAGGGGCAGTGGTCACAAGGAATGTGAAAGATTATCAGCTTGTGAAAGGAAATCCTGCCCGGCCATCAGGATGGATGAGTCGGCATGGTCACAAACTGGGTTTTAATGCCAGTGGAGAAGCAATTTGTCCCGGGACCGGAGAAAGATATTTTCTTATTGATGATGAATGTCGTCCTGAAGAATAGTAAAGACGATGCTACGATATTCTTTCGCGATATTATTAATTCTTTTTATGCATATGTCCTGTCGTGTTATTCAACACCGGGAGGCTGATATTTATACAGTCCTGCATTTTGGAGCAGATCCAAGCGGACAGAAAGATTCTTCAAAAGCTTTTGAAGAAGCGCTTGATAAATCTCCTTATAAAGTAATTGTTCCTCCTGGCAGGTATTTAATCGAAAATACGGTTGAAGTAAACAGGAAGCACCTTTTTCTTGAAGCAGGCGTAACGATTGAAAATAACGATAGAATTCAGATGAATTCTCCTCTTTTCTGGATTCATGGGATTCACAGCATTATTGAAGGTGAAAATAAATCTGTGAAAATAAAATCCAATTCAATTTCGGCGACCAGTGTCATTAAGATAGGACATGATGACGCAAGAGATGTCCGAAGAAACATTTTATACTGTGAAGTCAAAAACCTAACCATAGAAGGCTCCGGAAGGGGAACAAAACTGTCAGGCATTCATTTTTATAATTCCCAGGAAAAGGGAGACGAAATGACAACCAGCTACTTTCACTCCATCCATAACCTGATTATTCAACGTGTGAATATTGGAATACACATGGAAAGATTTTCAAACGGAAATTCAATTTCCAATATTATCTTTAACAGGGTCGGGGCGCCAGAGTCAGGTTGTGCAATTTGGTTTGATGGTGCTACAGAAAACAGGGTTTATGACTTTTTCCATCACCACAGCGCAAATGCACTTTCGGTGAAATTTACAAGGAATAAAGATAAGACACCTTCCTACAATATCCTCCAGGCCGGTATTTGTGAACAGGGAGGAGATGATGCAAGATGTGTTGAAATGGAAGCAGGTGCGCATAATATCATTGACATAAACTGCAATGTCCTCAAAGGAAATATGTTGCCGAAAGATTTTCAGAAAAGAAAGAATATCATCCTGACAAAGCCTCGCAATTAGTACTTAATTAATATTATTACACTTGTGAAAGGCCTTATTCAAATATTCCTACTGTTTTGTTTCTTTCCTTACATAGATATTATCCATATCGGAACGGATACGCAGCCTAATGCACTTATTTTCGGATCGATCCTGTTATTTGCAATTAAGGACAAAAGACTGAACGGACCAATTATAATTCTTTGGATGCTGTTCTGTCTTTCATTGGTTATGGCCATGTTTTCTACATTACCAGCATTCATTACGATAAAGAACATATTAAATTATTTGTCTCCTGCCTTAATCAGCCTGGCAGTCTATGCCATATTTCAACGCGCGGGCTATCGGATCCAATTCCGGTTTTTTCTCACGGTCGTTCTTATATACATGTTTGTTGGTGTCATGCAAATGTTTTTTGTAAATGAGTTTGCTGCAGGTCTTGTAAACCAGGCCAGGGGTATTCTATGGGGTGGGAGAGGTGTAATATCCCTGACACCTGAACCGGCCTATTATGGCAGTATGTGTCTGTTCCTGTTGGTTTTTGCTTTCCTGAATTTCACAAAAAAGCAGAATATGATCCTGGCGCCATTATTATTAGTCCAGGTGGTTTTTATGGCACAGTCTGCTACAGCGATTGCAGTACTGCTTGCTGCAGCCATCGTTTTTGTAATCATCCAAATGATGCGTTTCAGGATTAAATATGTTTTCCTGTTTGTTGTGATGGTTTTTGCCATTAATACCTCAGTGAATTACCTTGAAAAATTGTCTGAAAACTCCAGGGCAGCACATTTGTTTACAGTATTCCTTGATGATCCATTGGTGATTGCCCAGGCAGATGCCAGTGCAAGTGTCCGTTTGACAAATACCTTGTCTCCATTTATAGCAATGAGGCATAATTCGTTCATGCCTCTCGGATTTGGTCAATATAGGGACTTACTCATTGAACTTTATCATGAAGGCAAATACAGAAAATTAATAACAAGGCATTCTGTATATGAAAAAGAAAGACTTGGAGGAGGCATAAATATGATCCTTTTTCATTTGGGATTTATAGGATTGCTATTTCCCCTTGCAATTATATTGTCCTTCAAAAAGAGATTAAGGGAAGACCTGGTTTTGTTTTCACTCCTCATATTTATGTTTTTATTATTCAGCCAGATTCCATTGATGCATTCCATGATAGGCGTAATAATCGCCACTGCCCTGTTCAGTGGTAATTATAGCACGATGGTGATAAATCAAAAACAATAACTTTTGGGAATTCCCAGGTATAATATCAAAGCGAACTTTTCAGAACCCGGTAGTGTATGGCATGTAAGACATGTGTGAATGTGTAGTATATCGCTTTCAAACCAAGCTTTTTTCCATTTGATAACCTGAAATTCCACAACACAATAAAGGACCTGAAAACCAATTTGAATTTTTCTTTGGATAGTTGACCGGGACTAATCCTGTAGCGAACAAATGGATATTGCAGTTTAATACTTTCGCCAATTTCCTGATGAATGTCGAGCCAACATTTCAGGTCTTCCCTTTTTTCATGCAGTTTGTCATTCATAAAGGGAAATTTTTCCAGCAAGTGCTTTTTAAGCACGATGCTTGATGTCGGCGTATTATATCTTTTCAATTGATCTGAAAAAGAAATGACAACATGTTTGAGGTTTTCAGGATCGCTGAAAGATATTTCTTTTTCCTTTTTAAAATTTCTCATCTGCGTACTGCAGAACTGTGCATTGGTCCTTTTCAGGAATGCCATCTGAAATTCAAGTTTCCGAGGATGCCAGATGTCATCAGAGTCCAGGATAGCAATCCATTCTCCACGTGCCATTTTTACGCCGAAATTTCTTGTGTATGAAGGATTGCCATTATTTGTTTCAAGAGAAAATATTCTAATACGATCATCCTTGTCAATATAATCATGAACAAGCTCAATAGTATTATCAGTAGAGGCGTCAT
>JAHHJO010000064.1:0-4070 GCA_018680275.1 Bacteroidia bacterium | reverse complement strand
AAATGTCCTTGTTCAGAATCAAGTGGGTAGTGAGTATATTATAATTACCATCCATAGACCAGATATGTAGATCATGAAAATCTTTTATTTCGCTCACACTGTTGAAATATTCACGCACCTTATGCAGATCACTGATAGAAGGGGTGCCCTGCAGGATAATTTTTACGGCATACCTAAGATTTTTATATACATTATAGAGTATAAAAAGGCTGATGATTATAGATAGTATTGGATCGATTACCGGCAGATCGAAAAACAATAAGATAACTGCCCCGCCCAATACTGCCAGCCATGATAATACATCCTCCAGGAGATGGAAGGATATGACTTTTTCATTGATTGATTTACCATCTTTCAGTTTCAGTACAGCAGCACCATTTACCAACACTCCCAGCAATGCCAGGGCGATCATACCTGGTGCATGAACCGGTTCAGGATCCATGAGTCTTGGTATGGCATTATATAGTATAAAGACGCTTCCGAGGATGAGGAGGATGGCATTGATTATGGCTCCCAGTAATGAAAATCGTTCATAGCCGTATGAAAATTTCTCTGTTTTTTCTTTCGATGATATTTTTTGAAAATACCAGGCAAGACCGAGAGAACAACTGTCACCAAGGTCATGAATTGCATCTGAGAGAATCGCCATACTGTTGGTGAGGATACCACCGATTATCTCGATTATTGTAAAAAGAAGATTAAGAAAGAAAGCAATTCCGATATTTTTCAGACCAGTTTTATGGTCATGGTGTCCATGATGATGACCGTGATGATGACCATGATGATGTCCATGAATATGCTTGTCACTTCCAGATATTTCATTTTCAGAATGTGTCATGTGTAGCCGAATATCATTAAACGATATTAATATAATTGTTGGACATCAAGGTGCATTTTTCAAAAATGATAAGGATCATAAATTTTTATGATTTTAGTCATAAATAAAATCGCATTTTGATTTCATCTTTAAAATGCAATTTTAAGGACACTTACAAGGGCAGATTGTGGAACTCAGCATTTCACAAATCTTTGTAACAGGTAAGCGAAGGGAGGAAATAAATCCTCCCTTTTTCTTTTGATCTTAATCATCTGACAGCCTGACAGAAGTCAGTACAGCCGGGTTTCCTGTTTCTGATATTTATACAAGACTAGATTTTTACTTATCTCAAGCTTGTGTTATGGCAGAAAAAACAACAGTTTTCTTTCATCACGAAGAACATAGGGAATGGATGCGAAAAATTGATTTCTACCAGGATGAAATCAGGATATTCCAGACGAACTTGTCAAGGGTCATCCAGGCGCATCCCAATCTTTATTCTATCATAGAAATCGTTGATGAATACAGGAATATCCTGATGAAGAAGTTAAAGAAAATTGATGATATGAGATATCAGATTGCCATGCATGAGCATAAATTGGCAACCGTTGACAGTTCAAATTTAAGTGATCAGATATGGGATCACCAGGAAGTCAGGGATCGTCTGAATGAATTCGACAATGATTACCTGGCACTAAAATCGAACATGAGACATTTCGTCTCCAAGTATATTCGCTAGTACGGCAATGAAAAAATATTAAAGTGTGATTCCGATCTGAAGGTTTAGCTTTGGTTTAACGCCGTAATATCCAAGGTCAAATACATCATAGTAGTTGTAGTATTGATAGTTAGGATCTTCAGGAATGATTTCATCATCAACATCTGAATACCTTACACCTCCTCCAACTGTAAAATCAATAACTATTCTTTTTGATGCAACCAGTTCCAATCCGACAAACAGTCCGCCCTCAGCTGCAAAAATATCCGAGTTCCTGGTCCGGGTTATTTCCATATTTGTGACCGGATCAAAATATGAATTCCAAACTTCTTCTTCATTGTAAGTCATGGCATTGGCATATACACCTGAGTATAGATCGATATTCGTGAAGATCCATGTCTGTTGAACATCTTTTCTCAGTTTTTTCAGGTATATGCGATATTGTGTTTCAAACTGAATGCCACTGAATTCTTCATAAGAATTCTTTTTAAGCATGACCATCGGAGAAAATTGTAAAGAATGTTTCCCGTCATTTATAAATCTTTCATAACTGATCTCGAAATAGGATTGCCCGAATTGAATAGGACTTACTTTAAGTCTGCTTTTATACTCTTCTGTATCTGTATTGTTCATATTCTGAGCATAAAACGGCAGGGCGAGCAAACTAAGGAACAGGATAATTAAATATCGCATGGGTGCATTATTTTATGAAGTTGTGACTTCTTTTTGATGGTATAAACCTTTCAGAAGGTCGATGGCTGTTATGACACCGACAGGTGTACCATCAACATCCATAACAGGAAGAATATGAAATTTTTGTTCAAGCAGGATTTCCACGGCACGATCTAATTCTTCTTCCGGTTCGACTGCAACGGGATCTTTTGTCATAAACTCCCATACCTTGAGGGATTTTAAAACGAAACTATTGTATTTCTCTCCTCCAGTCCGCTGCATCATGGCTTTTAACCTGTCCAGAACATCGGTTTTGGAAATGACGCCTACCAGTTTCCCTTTTTTTGTTACTAAAAGATGTGATAAGCCCCTGTCTTCCAGAACGATGATAGCTGCGTCCAACGATTCATTGAAATCAATAGTTATCGGATCCGGAGTCATATAGTTGTTTACAGTTCGTTTCATGATTTATTGTTTAGACATTAAGGCCGGTTCTACCAGCGATTTTAATATATCATAAGGTGTAACGATGCCTACACATTTTTCTTCATGGCAAATCAGAATTGAATGCACTTTATTCTGCAGGAAGATGTCTACGGCATCTGAAATAAGATCCTCGGTATTCAGGCAAATCAGATTTGTAATCATAATGTCTCTTGCAAGTAAGGATGCAAAAAATTTCCTGTTTTGATCTTCAGCTTCTTCCAGGCCCAGTTGTGTAAAATGATGCTGAAGTCTGTGAAAATCGTTTTGGCTGATAATTCCAATTGGTTTGTCATCTTTATCAACGACGGGAATATGATGAAAACTATAGGAATTGAAAATCTCGGATATCTCAGTCATGATGACTTCCGGGCCAACAGTCATGAGATTGCTCGTCATGATCGTTTTAATGTGTTTGTCAAGGATAATATTCATAATCACAAATTTTAAAGCACAATGGGCGGTTTTTTCCCGAAAACCGCCCACTGGCGATTAGGCAATTTCAATTAATCTGGTTTCTGGTGCAGAAGGAACCAATTTTGCAATCATAACGCGAAGTACACCGTTGTCGTACTTGGCGTCTATTGATTCACTATTAGCATTTTCAGGCAATTTAAAGGACCTGTAAAAAGAGCTATAGCTGTATTCTCTCTGAGTGAAGTGCTTCTCCTTTTCCTCTTTCGTTTCCTCTCTCTCAGATCTTACGATTAAACGATCTTTTTCAACAGAAATGTTGAAATCCTCTTTACTCATACCAGGTACAGCAAGCTCAATTTCAAATGCTTTTTTGTTTTCTGAAATATTAACAGCAGGCACACTGGTTCCCTTCGAAACCATTGAAAGTAAACCGCCCTCTCCATTAAAGAACTTCTCTATTACATTGTTAAAGGTAGGGAAATCCTCTCGATCAGTCCATTTAATAAGTGACATAACAAAGATTTAGAAGGTTAAAAAAATATTATCAAAACAAAGATGATCGAAGCGAGATCAGCAGTAAATGATACCGATCAATTAATCATATGATCTGAGTCAGGACAATCACCTGATTTATTCATGATCTTGTAAGAAATGCGGGTATGAAAAACATTTTAATAATAACTGAACATGATGCCATAGAACGGCGACTAAATCAATTTGTAGATAATTTGTTTACCAATGAAAGCAAAATGATCTACTTGTGTAATATTAACCTGGTTGATTGTAATATTATGCAATATCATTACCCCATGATTTCGCAGAGAACGAAAATCCTTGCCACCAAGTTGGGATCCATTGGTATTGACGTCATTCAACATTCTTCATCCTTTGAAGATAAAATGCAGGCCATGAGTTGCGATGAAATCAATGATATTGTGGCCTCCAAGAATATCGATTGTGTAC
>JAHHJO010000350.1:0-6375 GCA_018680275.1 Bacteroidia bacterium | reverse complement strand
TCTGTGGACTTGTGGTTTTAAAAAAGGTTACGAATCCATCAAGTCAATATAAAAATAAACTGTAATTGCTATGATGGAAGCATTTTCAGCCTCTGTTTTTCCATTTTCTAAGATTTCAATAGCTTTTACCAAAAGGCTGTCATCTTCATTCATAGAGGCCAGTCTCCTGTAGTTTTTACCAAGATGTAAGGATAAATACAATTTGACTTCGGTCGTAAAATATGATTCTATAGCTTTTGCTTCATTCAGTTTTTCAAGGGCCAATTCTATTTTTTTATTTCTTGCATACTGTATCCCAAGTGTGATCAGTGCCTTCCCCTTTTTATTCCTTTCTTCCAGCATATCATAAAGGTCGATAGCCTTCAAAATTTCATTGACAAATCCTTCCTGATCCGCAATTGAAAAATGATATCGCGCTTTAGTGTAGTAAGTGTCTGCTAAACCAATGCTATCCTGATTTTCCTTGGCCAGTGCAATACCTTTCTTAAAATATGCTTCAGCACCTCTGTAATCTCCTTTTTTTCCAGCCTGAAATGCCATCAGCCTCAGTGCTTCGACGCTTGATTTCTGATCCTTGGCTAAGACAGAAGAGCTGAGTGCCTTTTCTAAATAATGCCATATAGAATCCCTGTCATTTGAAGTGTTCTTAATTTCCTTTACAAGTTCAAGATAAAGTCCTGGTTCCTCTGCTTGATTACAACTGGCAATGATATTTTTCAGGCTATCAACAGAATTGGCTTGTTGTGTGGCATTGCCTTGCACCCATTGTGTCGTACAAACCAGTATTAATAGATATGTGATCAAGCTATTCCCGGACATACTCAAAAGTATGGTTCTTAACCAAAAAATACATAATGAATGAGTAAAGGGTATAATTGATTGAGCAAACGGTTATAACATTGGGGGAGACATTTGACCAACATGGTCAATATATCAGACAAGTATGGAAACTACAATTGTAATTTATTCTATTCCAGAAAAAATATTTGTACGAATAATCAGTGGTTTGTGGCTATTTGTCTTTATGCTGGATATTTAATTGTATGGGTTGATCGTACACTTTTAGCTCCCGGATTGGAGATGGTAAGTTGAATCCTTTATTAAGGAGCAGATCCTTGACATCATTGATCACTTTGCTTCTAACAGTCATTCCAAGAAAAGCCGGTGATTCCAGTTTACTTTTCAAAATATCTACCCAGAAAAGTACTTTTATATTGACGGTAAAATCTCCTATATCTGAAGTGATTACATTAGGTTCTGGTTTTTTCAATATTTCATTGAATGTAAGTAAGTGGTCCATAATGAGTACTTTAGCTTGCACCACATCAGAAGGGATATCTAGTCCTAAGGTGAATTCCTGGCGCAATAAACCGTCTTTAGTATAATTAACCAATGTGTTTTTAATTATAATTGAATTAGGAATATAAATGTCTTTACCTTCTACATTCCGGATGTGGGTCGTCCTAAGATCAAGTCCTTTTACAGTCCCTTTAAATCCATCAACCTCTATAATATTTCCAATCTTAAAAGGGCGGTTAGCTGCTAAAAAGAGTCCGGCAAGAAAATTTTCAGCAATATCCTTAAAGGCGAATCCGAATATAATTGCTGAAATCCCAGCTCCTGCGATGATACTGCTCAGTATTCCACTAAATCCGAGGATGTCAACTGCAGCTATTAATCCTATTAAGTATAAAACCCATTTTACAATACCTGCTGTCAATGCAGTCACAACGGTTTCTTTCCATTTGGCTGAAAAACGTTTTTCAATTAATCTATAAGTATAATGTCCCAACAAGAAAAAAAACAACATTACAAGTAGAGCAGAAATGATATTAGGAATCATCCCGATAATTGTATTCCAAAATTCTAAAAACGTGTTTTGAAGCTGGTCTTTCATAGAACAAATATTATTATTTGATAAAAACGCATTAAAATAATGTTGGTCACTATTCTATTGATAATATTTCTTTTTTTAGAACGGAATGAACCAATATAAACAAATAGTGCTGCAGGTTTATACATCTCCAATTGTAGGAGAAATCCAAATTGCATCAGAAAAAAGTATCCAGATTCGAAATATTTAATCCTCTATTTCTTCTTCAAGCCTTTCAATGGCCTCATCGGTCAAATTACCTTCGTCATCATAATCATCGTCTTCCTCTATAATTTGCTGTGCCTCTAAAGGTGTCATTCTTATCAGGTAATTGAACTCTTCCGTTTCAAAAGGCAAAGCACTGACAAACTTACCTTCTTTGTTCTTGAAAAGGATTAACTTTTTTTCAAATCCAAAAGGATATTCAAGTTTAATTTGTGCAAGAACTTCTTCGCTTAGTTTTTCGAAATCCTTAACTATTCTTGGTTTACTCATTCTTCTTCATTTAAGTAAATGTGCTTATATTTTGGGGGTTTAGTTTCGGATGGATTCAAGTTCTTCTTTTTGAACTTCGATGGTTTTTTTTCAATTCGTTTCGAATCCCGCCTGGTTAGTTCATCTTTGAATTTTTTTGGATTTTTCATCTTTTACCAATTTAATATGTATGCAAATATCAATGGTGCTACAATTGTAGCATCAGATTCAATGACAAATTTTGGGGTTTCGGGTAATAATTTTCCCCAGGTTATTTTTTCATTAGGAACAGCGCCTGAATAGGATCCATAACTCGTGGTTGAATCACTTATTTGGCAGAAATATGACCACATTGGTGTACTTTCCAATTCCAGGTCCTGATGAAGCATTGGCACGACACATATTGGAAAATCACCTGCAATACCGCCACCTATCTGGAAGAAACCCACACCGTTGTTCCTGGTATTTTCCTGATACCACTTTGACAGGTACATCATGTATTGTATTCCTGATTTCATTGTTGCTGGTGTCAATTCATTCTGGATACAATAAGATGCAAAGAAATTGCCGCATGTTGAATCCTCCCAACCAGGCACCAGGATTGGAATATTTTTTTTGGCTGCAGCCAAAAGCCAGCTATCCCTGGGGTCTATCTGGTATTTATTTTCTAACTCACCGCTCAATAGAATTTGATAAAAATATTCATGTGGAAAATAGCTTTCACCTTTAAGATTGGCGTTCTTCCAAACACGAAAAAGATGTTCTTCTATTGCCCGCATTGCTTCAGCTTCCGGAATACAAGTATCCGTCACCCTGTTAAAGTGATTGTCAAGTAATTCTTTCTCTTGAGCAGGTGATAAATCTCTGTAATTTGGAATGCGTTTATAATGATTATGCGCTACAAGGTTAAATACATCTTCTTCAAGGTTTGCACCTGTACAAGTGATGATATGAACCTTGTCATTTCGAATCATTTCAGCTAGAGACTTGCCTAATTCAGCAGTGCTCATGGCCCCGGCCATTGTCACCATCATTTTATTTCCATTTTCAATCTGGCTTTTATATTCTTTGGCTGCATCTACTAATGTAGCTGCATTGAAATGCAAAAAATGATCAGACAAAAATTGAGTTATATGTCCTTTTCTGTTCATGATTATAATACTTTTTCTACCAATACATGGATAACTTCAAATAGGATTAGAATTATGATTATCCATTCTAATTTGCTGCTATGCTGGTGAAGATTTAAGTCCTTGAAATGATCAAGGTTCTCCTTTACAATGTTTAATTGTTCTTTTATAGCATTGTATCTGTATTTAATTTCTAAATCCTCATTTAAAAGTTTATCGACTTTGTTTATATTTTGATCATCCCAGGCAAGAAAGGGTGTTTCAAATATGTACAGATGTTCAGCAATTTTATTTTTTAAATTTAATGTAGCACCAATAAACTGCATCAGTTTTTTTCTCTTTAAGGCAACACGACCATTAAGCTCCAACTCGGTGGTATATTTCTTTGTATCATTCAGTAGCTTGTCGGATAAACTTTGATAATGGAACAGAGCGACGGATTGAGACACGTTTAGACAAATTATATGCACGAAATCCACAGAAATTTGAGGGATTACCAACTCGTCAAAACTTGCATTAATAGCTTCATTCTTTGAAATTCTGACAGTTAAATTTTCCTTGAAAGCAGTAATTGTGGTATGTACTGTCTCGTAGATTATTTTATTTATACCAGATACTTCTTCAGTGCTAATATTGAAATAAACTAAAGCACCAAAATCTTTAATGTAAATGAAAGACTCTTTGCCATACTCAAACAGTAAAAAGCTTGGTTCTTTTCTAAGAAGTACGCCAAATTTATTTGAGGTCTGGAGCAATTTCAGATCAATCTTGCCCTCAGTAACGAATGAGCGAACATCTATAACGCTATTCATGAGAATTTATAAGATAACATTTTGTAATACAATTTTGCTGCAAGAAATTGAGGAGCAGATATACCCTCAATAGGTGCCAACTCCACAATGTCAAAGCCAACTACATTTTTTTCTTCGAAAACTTTTTTGAGATAACTTACTAGCAAATACCAATCCAGCCCTCCTGGCTCAGGAGTCCCTGTGGCAGGCATAATAGAAGGGTCAAGAACATCAAGGTCAAGTGTGATATATACGTCATCAGTCATTTGATTTACCGAATCATCAAACCACACTTTATTGTATTTGATTTCATCTGCAAAATAGACTTTATGAAAATCCATATTCTCCTTTTCAGATATATCCATACTTCTGATCCCTACTTGTATAAGGTTGCAGTTTTTACTGGCATCATAAACTGCACAGGCATGATTATATGGGGTCCCATTATATACAGCTCGCAAATCTGCATGTGCATCAATTTGAAGTACTGTTAGATTTTCAAAATGCTCGTAATAGGCTTTGATGATACCAATACTAATGGAATGTTCTCCACCAAAAAATGTAATGAATTTATCAAGCTTCAGCAGCTCCTTTGTTCTGTGATATGTTTTATCAAACATATCCACAGGTGAATTAAAATCTTTTAATTCGTTTACTATATGGATACCATTTTTATAGGGTTCCGAATCAGTTTCAATATCATAGAGTTCCATGTTTTCTGAAGCTTCAAGAAAGGCCTGAAACCCTTTGTCTGCACCTTTCCCGTATGTACTTGTACCATCATATGGAAATGACTGAAGTAAAATTTTTGAGTTTTCAATAGATGAATATTTTTCATCAATTCCTGCAAAAGTTTTATTGATCATTGTTCCCGTTTTTATATCCAAGAATAGACAACATTTCATCTACAGTCTGTTCATTTCTGTATACACTATCCACAAAGTTTCCTTTTTCATCTCTATCGATAATAATTAGCTTGGGAGAAGGAATCAAACAATGTTTTATACCGCCATATCCACTGATTGAATCCTGGTAGGCACCAGTATGGAAAAACCCGATATACAGAGGTTCAGGATCTTCATTTTTATAGCTGGGTAATACCAATTGTTGATTGAAATCTTCTGAATTATAATAGTCTGAGTGGTCACAACTTATTCCACCAATATTGACTTTTGTATATTCATTATGCCACTTGTTTACAGGAAGCAAAATGAACTTTTCCAAAATCGACCATGCATCAGGAATTGTATTCATCAGGCTATTATCGATCATATACCAAATCTCTCTGTCGTTTTGTTTCTTTTGTTCCAATACTGAAAAAATAATAGCACCACTTTCACCGACAGTATATTTACCAAACTCAGTGAATATGTCTGGCTCTTCAATCTCTTCCTCCTGGCAAACGGTCTTTATGTTTCTGACAATCTCATTAATGATATACTCGTAATCATATTCAAAACCAAGATTATTTCGAATGGGAAACCCTCCCCCCAGATTCAGTGCTTTTAATTCCGGGGTTTGTTTTTTAAGATCTGCAAACAGCTTTAATGCTTTTTGAAATTCTCCCCAGTAATATAGATTATCCCTGATACCGGAATCAACGAAAAAATGAAACATCTTCAGTGAAAGCGAGGAATCTCCCTTTATATAATCATTATATAAATTAAGTATCTCACTTGGCCGAATTCCTAGTCTTGAAGTATAATATGATGATTGTGGCTCTTCATCAATGGCCATTCTAATACCAATTTTTAATGGCATGTCTAATTGAGAAGCATATTTCTTTACCCTTATAATTTCAGTAACAGAGTCCAGGACTAGAATTGAATTTTTGAATCCAAGTTGATTCAACTTTACAATTTTTTCCAGGTACTGATCTGTTTTATATCCATTGTGAACCACTATGGTTGTCTTTTTTACCTTTCCTTCATCAAGTAATTTTAATATTAAATCGATATCGAATGATGATGAAGTCTCCAGATGTACACCCTCCTTTAAGGCAGCTTTTAAAACATGTGAAAAGTGGCAACACTTAGTACAATAGCAATATTTATAAATGCCAGAATAATTATTTTTTTTTAGGGCTCTATTGAACAGGTTCCTGGCC
>JAHHJO010000377.1:0-4552 GCA_018680275.1 Bacteroidia bacterium | reverse complement strand
TGACAGGTAGTGGTAAAACCGGGCTGTGTATTGGTTTACTTGAAGAAGCAGCTATTGACCAGGTACCAGCGATCATTATCGATCCTAAAGGTGATATGACCAATTTGCTTCTTCAGTTTGATGGTCTAGATGCTTCTGATTTTCAAAAATGGATCAACGCGGATGATGCAGGTCGTAAAGGCATGAGTGTTGATGATTATGCCAAATCTACGGCAGAGAAGTGGAAAAACGGATTGGCATCATGGGGACAGGGAGATGAAAGAATACAGAAGTTAAAGAATGCTGTAGATTATACTATATATACACCCAAATCCGACTCAGGTGTACCGGTAAATATTTTAGGATCATTTGCCGCTCCCGGTATTGATTTTGAGTCAGATGCTGAAATGCTTCGCGAACGCATCCAGGGTACTGTCGCTGCACTTCTCGGTATGATCGGAAGTAAAGAAGATCCTTCCAGGTCCAGAGAGGGAATACTTTTGTCCACTTTGTTTGAGCATTACTGGAAGAATAATGAAGACCTTGACCTGGCATCACTTATAAAAGGTATACAGAAGCCCCCATTCCAGCAATTGGGTGTTTTTGATATTGATACCTTTTTTCCGGAAAAGGACAGGTTTGAAATGGCTATGGCTTTTAATACGCTAGTCGCTTCACCTCAATTCGCTTATTGGCTGATGGGTGATCCACTCGATATCGATAAAATGTATTTCACAGCAGAAGGAAAACCAAGACACAGTATATTCTATATTGCACATTTGTCAGAAAGTGAAAGAATGTTTTTCGTCACTCTTTTGCTGAATAGCCTGATAACCTGGATGCGGCGACAATCGGGGACAACAAGTTTAAGATCCTTACTGTACTTTGACGAGATCTTCGGTTATTTTCCGCCTACAGCAAATCCTCCATCAAAAAAACCTTTATTGACCATACTCAAACAAGCACGAGCTTTCGGTGTAGGATCTGTATTAGTGACACAAAACCCTGTTGATATCGATTATAAAGGATTGTCGAATGCAGGCACATGGTTTATCGGCAAACTTCAGACCGAGAGAGATAAAATGCGAGTCCTTGAAGGTCTGGAAGGTGCTATTGCCGAGGCCGGTTCAGGAACAGAAAAGAATTTCAGTGAGATCATCACCGGGTTGTCAAGCAGGGTCTTTTTGATGCATAATGTCCACGATGATGAACCTGTGGTATATCATACAAGATGGGTCATGTCGTACCTGAGAGGTCCGATGACCAGGACGCAGGTAAAAGAACTGATGAAGGCAAAGAAAGAGACTAAAAAAAGTGATGTATCTCTTAAACCAAATATGAACCGCCAGGCAACTTCAAAGGATAGTACTGAGGCAGTCATAGCTTCAGCACCAAACCTTGATCCTGCAATTATGCAGAAGTATTTTGCAGCCTGGAAAACACCTTCCGAGGCGGAATCTGAGATGAAATTCCAGGGTCACACATCTTTGTCTTATGAACCGCATATACTTGCCACTTCACAAGTAAGGTTCTATGACAACAAACGAGGAGTTGATGAAGTAAAAGACTTTACTTTCCTGGCCAGCCCGCCAGATGATTTTGGCAGGATTGACTGGGATGAGGCATTGAAGCTTTCGGACTGGAAAAGGTCCGTGATGTCAGAACCAGACCATCCGGAGAATATTTCTATCGGGTTTCAGGCAGTAGCTGAATCAATGAACACCGCAAAAGAACTGAAAAAGGTTGAAGACGATTTCGAAGACTATCTCTACCAGAATGAAAGACATTATATCCATGAACATCAAAAACTGGATATGTATCAGCATGCAGGTGAATCGGATGAGGCATTTGCTATGCGGGTCCAGCAAAAGGCAAGGGAAGAACGTGATGATGAGCTCGATGATATCAAGGATGGTTTTGAAAAGAAATTTGACAGGGTAAGGGAGCGGATAAGAAGGGAAGAACAGGATCTTGAAGAAGCAGAAGCCGAAGTGAGAGACAGGAGAACGCAGGAAGTGGTTGGTGTTGCTGAAACCTTATTTTCTGTATTCGTAAAAGGAAGAAGCAGATCATTCAGTTCTGCGGCCAGCAAGCGCCGAATGAGTCGGAGAGCATCGATGAAAGTCAAAGAATCACAGGAAGATCTTGAAGAGTTGCAACTTGATTTTGAAGAACTTGAAAAAGAATTACAGGAAAAACTGGAATTAGCCGATGAAAAATGGACGAGTGTAGCAGCTGGGATCACAAAGAAAGAAGTCAAACCACGAAGAACAGATATAAAAGTGGACCAGGTCATGCTGGTATGGTATCCATATTGGATTAATGAAAAAGGAGATCGTGTATCAGCGGTCTGATTTTTGTATATAATAGATGTTAACTATTAGACTAAAAAACGACTAAACTAAACTTTATGAATGATTTGGAGATTGCCAACCAGGTAGAACTGGAGCATATCAGCAGTATTGCAGAAAAATTTGGGTTGAGTGCAGATGATATTGAGATGTATGGAAAATATAAAGCAAAGATCCCTCTCTCATTTATCGATAAGGAAAAAGCTTCAAGGAGTAATTTAATCCTGGTCACAGCTATTTCGCCTACTCCTGCAGGGGAAGGAAAAACCACTATGTCTATCGGTTTGTCCGAAGGGTTGAACAGGCTCGGAAAAAAGACAACTGTAGTTCTTAGAGAGCCTTCATTAGGTCCGGTATTCGGGATCAAGGGTGGTGCAACCGGTGGTGGTTATTCGCAGGTGCTACCTATGGAAGATATAAATCTTCATTTTACAGGCGACTTTGCAGCCATTGAAAAAGCACATAATCTCCTGGCCGCAGTCATTGATAACAATATTCAAAGCAAGACCAATTCTCTTGGTATTGATGCACGTACCGTAGGTTGGAAGAGGGTAGTGGATATGAATGATCGTGCACTCAGGAAAATCGTCATCGGTCTGGGTGGAACGACTATGGGCGTACCCAGGGAATCAGGTTTTGATATAACCGCTGCTTCCGAGATTATGGCTATCCTGTGCCTGTCTGAAGACCTTGAAGATCTCAAGGCAAGATTGGGGAATATCTTCGTGGGTTATACATTTGATAAAACACCTGTGTATGCCCGGGACCTGAAAGTGCAGGGTGCCATGGCAGCCCTTTTACGGGAAGCTATCAAGCCTAATCTTGTTCAAACAATTGAAGGAAACCCGGCCATCATACACGGGGGTCCTTTTGCGAACATAGCACAGGGTACCAATACCATTATTGCCACAAGAATGGGTATGAGCTTTTCGGACTATACGGTGACTGAGGCCGGGTTTGGTGCTGATCTTGGTGCTGAGAAATTCCTGGATATCAAATGTCAGTCTGCCGGGTTTTCACCTAAAGCAGTTGTTCTGACGACGACCATCCGTGCGTTAAAATATCATGGTGGTCAATCCTTAAAAGAATTAAAAGAACCTAATGTAGAGGCTTTGACAAAAGGTCTTCCCAATCTTGAAAAACATTTGGAGAATGTACAGCAATTTGGCATCACACCTGTAATTGCCATTAACAGGTTCCTGCATGATAGTGATGAAGAAATTGAAGTGATACAAAATTTTGCACGTGAAAAAGGAATCAGGGTGGCTTTGTCGGAAGGCTGGGCTAAAGGTGGAGAAGGAACGCTGGAATTAGCGCAACATGTGGTGGATATTGTAGAGGAGAACAATGCAGATTTCAAACCCGTGTATCATTGGGATCAGGCAGTCACAGAAAAAATCGAAAGCGTCGCTACAAGGATCTATGGTGCTGCAAATGTTGAATATACCAGCCAGGCAAGGAAGGACCTGCGAACAATCGGAAAACTTGGTCTGGACCATTTGCCAGTCTGCATAGCCAAGACACAAAAATCTTTTTCAGATAACGCCAAGCTCCTGGGCAGACCTGAAGGATTCACAATTACAGTACGCGAAATAGAGATTGCAGCAGGGGCAGGATTCCTGGTACCTATTACCGGGGATATGATGCGAATGCCAGGATTACCGGCTCATCCCGCTTCTGAAAATATAGATATAGACAAGGACGGGAAGATTACGGGTTTGATATAGAAATGAAACAAAAAGAAAAGCCGGCACGATTTCTCCTGCCGGCTTAAGTGTTTTTGAATGATAATTAATTATTTCTCCGGGTTAAATATATCTTCCAGTTCTTCAGGCAAGTCACCATCCAGTTCTGCTTCAAGCATCTCCATAAACTTTTCCGGATTTTCTGACAGATCATATGCCAGATTATTGTCTTGTTCTGTTAGTTGTTTAGACCTTGTTTGATCAGAGCATTCATTTACAAGGTTTTGTTCTGCAGCAAGCTCGTTTAATACCGCAGCACAAGCCATGGCAAGATCGTGCATTTCTTGTGTATTGTCAGACATAGTTACCCGATCTACAATCCATAAACCTGTAGTCATATCACGAAGCCAATAGGTAATTCTTCCTCCTATATAATTTTGACATCTGTAGGAGTAATCCCAATAATTAGCTACAATTCTTCCATTATCGTTTTCATCATTGGTATCGCAACTATTACGTCTGCGACGATCGAAGTCC